>JBEVLR010000208.1:0-6269 GCA_040509075.1 Burkholderiaceae bacterium
AACGGCCCGGAAATCCGACCGGAAGTTCAGCCGGCCCCGTCGGACGCCATCGCGTGGAGCTTTTCGACGGTGGCCCAGTTCCGCGCGGTGCCGCGGGCCTCCAGCAGCTTGCCGGCCGCCTTCGAGATCCGGCTTTCGATCACGCCGTTCGCGCACCACAGCCATGCGGCATGGTCGCTGACGGCGAACGCCTCGGGCGCCCAATCGCCGGCCTCGAGCGGCTTCAGGGCGGCCAGCGCGTCCGCGCGCTGCGTGAACATCACGAGCAGCTTCGCGTCGTCGTCGGCGTGGCGCCGCAGCGGGTGTTCCGCGATCGCGGCGGCGACATCGGCCGCGGTCTTGACGACGATCTCGCAGTCGACGCCGGTTTTGTCCAGCAACGCCGCCTTCAGGCGCGCGGCATGGGCGGCCGCCGCGCCGCCCTTGGCATCGAACACGACGTTGCCGCTGTTGAGCAGCGTGCGCACCCGGAGGTAGCCCACGCCTTCCATCAGCGTCCGCAGGTCGGCCATCGCGACGCGTTTGGCCTTTCCGACGTTGATGCCGCGCAACAGCGCGATGTGACGTTTCATGACGATCGCCGCGAGTCCGCACAGGCGCCATTCTGAACGAACGGGCGGCGCAGGCGGGCCGGGCGCGTCGGCGCGACAATGGCGGGGCGGGCCGCGCCCGAAGGAATCCCCATGATCGTCCGCATCGTCATCGACAAGTCCGCCGGCGCGTTCGCCTACGCCGTGACCCACGAAGCGCAGGAGCTCTACGGCGACGATGGCCTGCCGTCCGTCGTCGAGTGCCTGGTCGCGGCGGTCGAAGGCATGCCGCCGCAGGCGCTGGCCGCCGAGCTCTGGTACGACGGCGTCGTTTCGGGCACTTACCCCCTCGCGGTCATCGGCATGAGCATCGGCCAGGTCGCCGGGCATGCGGTCCACGCCGCGGCGATGATCGACGAAGTCATGCCCGACCGCTGAACCCGGGAGCGCCGCTTCGGCGCAAAGCGCGGCGATCGCCGCAAGGGCGCTGTGGATGGAGCCGCCTGCTCGATGCGATGCCATCGCTGCCGGCCCGATTGCCGGCTTGAGCCGCGCGTCCTGCCGGCCAGCGGTGGGTTGAGCCGGTGCATGCCCGCATCGCGCCGCGGCAGGAGGCTTCGTATCGGGCGACATGGCTTCGTGGAATCGAGCATGGCTATCGCTTGGAGCACGACAATTTCGCTTTCTTCAAAAGAAAGCAGCGCAATGCGTCCAGAAGGATGGTCGGAAACCAGTGTGCCGATGCTCGGGGCAACCCAATCGGATCAACGCGCCGACGGCGACTCCGGATCGCGGAACGCCAGCCGCCGACGTGGATGGAACGGCCTGCTCGATGCGCTGCCATCGTTGCAGCTGCCCGCGTGGACCGGGGCGCCGGCGATCCGGAGCCTCGCGCAATTGCCGGAAGAAACGACGCGCCTCCTTTTCGAGCATCCGCATCACGTTCGAATGGGTTATCGGGCGATCGAGCGGCGACAGGAAGATGCCGATGGCGCGTCCGATTCATCTTCGGATTTGGAAAGCCTTGCCGATCCGATGGAAGACACCCACCAAGCCGCCAAGAAGTCTCGGCTCGCTTTCAACACGATGATCAGGGAAGGCGCCAAGTCCGCGGCGTCGATCGTCGGCGGCGGCGGCGGGGGCGGGGCGGTCGCCACGGGCGGCGTGGCGATGGTCAAGATGGGCGTTCGCGCGTTCGGGGATGTCCCGGAGGCCGGTTTCATCGCCGGCATGTTCGGCGTGGCGTTCACGTTCACGGGCGGCATGGTGACCCTCGTGGGCGGCGCGGGCGCGGCGGGCGCCCTCTACTACGGCGGATACACGGGCCTGAATGCGGTGAAGGCGGGCAAGGAATATTTCTTCCCGACCCGATCCGCG
The DNA here is from genome assembly GCA_040509075.1 of Burkholderiaceae bacterium. Classification (GTDB taxonomy): domain Bacteria; phylum Pseudomonadota; class Gammaproteobacteria; order Burkholderiales; family Burkholderiaceae_C; genus Scleromatobacter. The sequence continues at coordinate 1,908 of JBEVLR010000208.1, forward strand.
TCCGAAGACGCGCATTTTTCGGGACATCGTCCCGATGAGCAAGCCCGGGAAAACGACGGCGGCGCCTGACCCCACGCGGCGCGCGTGGAGGCGGGCGGCGGATCGGGCCTATCAGGGAGCCCGCGCGCCCTGCCCGGGAAGACGCGCCGGCCCGACGCCCCCGGACTGCTAGCATGGCGGGCTCGAACGGCATCGACCCGTGCAGGCGACCGGCCCGACATGCCCAGCGCCTCGGCCGAGCGGCGAGGCACGTTGCGCGCGCCGCGCGTCTTCCAGGGGGCTCCCGACCATGATCAAGCAACTGCCGCTGTTCGCGGCGCTGGCCCTGCCGCTGTCCGTCGCGTGCGCGGACGAAGGCATGTGGACGTTCAACAACTTCCCGTCCGCCAAGGTCGCGCAGGAGCACGGCTTCGCGCCCGACCGGGCGTGGCTCGACCACCTGCGGCTGGCGTCGCTGCGCATCGCGGGAGGCTGCTCGGCCTCCATCGTGTCGGCCCAGGCCCTGGTGCTCACCAACCACCACTGCGCGCGCCAATGCATCGAGAACGTCTCGGGCCTGGCGAAGAAGGATTACAACCGCGACGGCTTCTTCGCGAGGAACCCGGCCGACGAGCCGCGCTGCCCCGGCATGGAGATGGACCAGCTCTCCGACATCGCCGACGTCACGTCGCGGGTGCAGGCGTCGACCAGGGACGTCCCGGCCGAGAAGTTCAACGACGTCCAGAAGGCGGCGATCGCCGCCATCGAGAAGGACTGCGCGACCTCCGACGAAGTCCGTTGCGAAGTGGTTTCGCTGTACCGCGGCGGCCGCTACGACCTCTACAAGTACCGCCGCTTCCAGGACGTCCACCTCGTGTTCGCGCCGGAGGACCGCATCGCGTTCTTCGGCGGCGACCCCGACAACTTCAACTTCCCCCGCTACGACCTCGACGTGGCCATGCTGCGCATCTACGGCAAGGACGGCAAGCCGCTGCAGGGCGCCGAACACCTCGCCTGGTCGGACGGCGGGCCCAGGGAGGGCGATTTGACGTTCGTCTCGGGCAACCCCGGCGGCACTTCGCGCGGGCTGACCGTGGCCGAACTCGACGACGAGCGCGACTTCCGCCTGGCCCCCACCATGGTGCGCATCGCCGAGCTGCGCGGCTTGATCACCGAATACCAGCACCGCGGCGCGCAGCAGCGGCGGCAGTCCAACGATCTGCTGTTCGGCATCGAGAACGCGTTGAAGGCCTTCGCCGGCCGCCGGGAGGCGCTCGCCGATCTCGCGTTCCACGCGCGGCTCGTGAAGGACGAAGCCGACTTCCGCGCGCGGGTCATGGCCGATCCGGCGCTGGCGGCCCAGGCCGGCGGCGCGTGGGACGCCATCGCGGCGCTGGTGGCGCGCAACAAGATGCTGCGCAAGCGGTACAACGCGCTCGAGCGCGGCGTGATCGGCTGCGAACTGTTCCGCACCGCACGCGAACTCGTGCGCCTCGCGGATGAATCGGGCAAGCCCAACGGCGAACGGCTGCGCGAGTACGCCGACGCGCGCCTGCCGCAGATGAAGGCCGACATCCTCGCCAACCACCCGATCCACGACGAGCTCGAAATCGCGACGCTGACGTTCGCGCTCACCAAGATCCGGGAGGATCTCGGGCCCGACAGCCCCTTCGTCCGGCGTGTGTTCGGCCAGCGGAGTCCGGCCGACATCGCCGCGGCGGCGGTCAAAGGCTCGAGGCTGAAGGATCTCCGCACCGATGCCCGCGGCAACGCGGTCGGCGGCTACCGCAAGCAGCTGTTCGACGGCGGCAAGCCGGCGGTCGACGCGTCCCGCGACCCGATGATCGATCTCGCGCGGGCCTTCGATGCGGATGCGCGCGCGGTCCGCCGTCTCGTGGAAACCGAGGTCGACGGGCCGATGAAGCGCCAGCAGGAGCTGCTCGCCAAGGCGCGTTTCGCGATCTACGGCGACACGGCCTACCCCGACGCGACGTTCACGCCGCGCCTGTCTTATGGCACGGTCAAGGGCTGGCTCGAGGACGGCAAGCCGGTTGCGCCGTTCACGACGATCGCGGGCGCTTATGCGCGCGCCAGCGGCGCGGACCCGTTCGCGCTGCCCGATTCGTGGATCAAGGCCAAGGGCCGGCTGGCCATGGACACCCCGTTCAACCTGGTGACCGACAACGACGTCATCGGCGGGAACTCCGGCTCGCCGATGGTCAACGCGAAGGGCGAAGTGGTCGGCCTCGTGTTCGACGGCAACATCCACTCGCTCGGCGGCGATTACGGCTTCGATCCAGGCGTCAACCGCACCGTGGCCGTCGACTCGGCCGTCCTGCTGGAGGCGATGGACAAGGTCTACGGCGCGCGACGCCTCGTCGAGGAGCTGACCGCATCGCCCGCGCGCTGACCGCGGCGGCTTTCGCCGCCCGTCGGCGGGCGATCGGCGTCACCGCATGAAGTCGAGCAGCAGCGCGTTCACGCGCGCCGGTTCTTCGTGTTGCAGCCAATGCGTCGCGTCCGGCAGGTGGAACACTTCCCCGGCGCCGCAGCGTGCGATCGAGGCTTCGGCCAGGCCGGGCTCGAGCACGGTGTCCTTGTCGCCCCACAGCAGGCGCACCGGCATGGTGATCAGCGCGTCGGGGCGCGGGGCCTTCGAGCCCAGCGGCAGCGCGCGGTACCAGTTGATCATGCCGGTCAGCGCCCCCGGCTGCGACCAGGCTTCGCGGTAGACGCGCAGGTCGACCGAGGAGAAGGCGCCCGGGCGGCTGGTGGTGGTCAGCGCCTGCGCGAGCCATTCGAAATTGGCGGCGCCGAGAATCGCCTCGGGCGCCCACGGCAACTGGAAGAACGCCAGGTACCAGCTCTTGCCGGCTTGCCATGGATGGCGCAGCAAATAGCTGGAGAACACGGCCGGGTGCGGCGCGCCCAGGATCGCGACGCGCTCGACGACGTCCGCATGATGCTCGGCCAAGTGCCACGCGACCACGCCGCCCCAGTCGTGGCCCACGATGCAGGCGCGTTCGCGCCCGAGGGCGCGGATCATGGCGGCGACGTCCGCCGCGAGCGCGTCGACGCGGTAGGCGCCGATCCCCGCCGGCTTGCTGCTGAGGCCGATGCCGCGCAGATCCGGCGCGACGACGCGTAGGCCGGCTTCGGCCAACGGCACGATCTGCTTGGACCAGCCGTGAGAGGTCTCCGGAAAGCCGTGCAGCATCAGCATCAACGGCCCATCCGCCGGGCCGGCGGCGAGCGCGTGGAAGCTCATCGCGTTCGCCGCGATCGTGAGCTTGCCGATCGTCGGGGACATCCATTCGTTCTTGCTCGGCGTCATCGGGGGCGGCATTCCGGTTCGGATCGGGAGAATCGACGGCGTCGATTTTGGCCCCTGCGCCATGTCCTGAGCGGCGTGGGCCTTTGCGGGCATGCCTGCGCAGGCGGCCGATCGCGGGCCGGGCGCGGACTTTCGGCGTCGTCGGCTCGACTAGGATGGGCGACCGCGTCAGGCCTAGCCCGGATCAGCGCTTGCTTCACCGCTTCCTTCTTCCCGTCCTCGCGGCCGCGGTGCGGTCGAACCGCTCGCGGCGCTCCGCCGCCAGCGTCGCCGCGCGCGTGCTGGTCTTCCGGCGCGGCGCGCCGCCCTGGTGGCCGCGCGAGGCCGCCGCCCAGCCGACGTTCACGCGCTGCCTCGCGCTGGCGATCCTGCTGCACCTGCTGGCGTTGCTGGTCATCGGCACCGCGCCGGGCGCCAGCACTGCGGGCGGCGGCCGCCTGGCCGGCCCGTTGACCGTGTATCTGCCGACCGCGGACGAGCTCGGGCCGAGCGCCGCCACTTCAACTGCGGTCGAAGAACCGGAACGCGCCGTGGCGGCCGCATCGACGGACGTTCCCTCGATCGCGCCTTCTTCCGTCGAGGAGCCGCCGTCCGTCGTTGCCGGTGCAACGATGGATGGCGCCGCCGCTGCCGTGCCCGATTCCCCGTCGCCGCAGGTCGATGCCGCACCGGCGCCGGCCGTCGCCGTCGAGGCGCCCAATCGGCCGCCGCGCAAGAGGATCAAGACGACGTGGCTGGCCGCGCGCAGGGCACCGGCCTGGGCCGGCCAAGCCTCGGCGTCGATGGAGCCGCTGCGGCCGCTCGCCTCGGCACGATCGTCGGCTCCCGCTCCGGCCCCAGTTCCAGCGCCGACACCGGCACCGGCACCGGCACCGACACCGACACCGACACCGACACCGACACCGACACCGACACCGACACCAACGCCAACGCCAACGCCAACGCCAACGCCAACGCCAACGCCAACGCCAACGCCAACGCCAACGCCAACGCCAACGCCAACGCCAACGCCAACGCCAACGCCAACGCCAACGCCAATACGGGTGCCT
>JBEVLR010000209.1:0-7005 GCA_040509075.1 Burkholderiaceae bacterium
GCGAAAGCGGACCAGCAAAAGGCCAGCCAGCAAAAAACCGACGCGGACAAACAGCTCGCGCAGCAAAAGCAGCTCGACGCCCAGAAACTGGCCAAGCTGCACGACGAAAACCTGAAGCGGATGCTGGGCCAGATGGACGCGCCGCCCGACGCGTCCGGCGACGCCGCCCGCAATTCGGGGCCGTCGGCGAACTATGGCGGCCGCATCAAGGCGCGGATCCGCCCGAACATCGTGCTGACCGACGCGATCGCCGGCAATCCGACGACCGAGGTCGAGGTGCGCTGCGCGCCGGACGGCACGATCATCGGCCGCCGGATCACGCACCCCAGCGGCGTGCAGGAATGGGACGACGCCGTCGTGCGCGCGATCGACCGCACCGGCGTCCTGCCGCGCGACACCGACGGCCGCGTCCCCTCCCCGATGCTGTTGACTTTCCGGCCGCAGGACGCCGCGAACTGACGCGTCCCTGCCGGGGCGAACCGCCAACGAAGCCCGCAATTCCGGCGATTGCGCACGCCTTCGCGCAACGATCCCGAACGCCCTACGGCCTGGCCGTTGCGGCCCCGGCGGCCGGCCTGCACAATGATTTCGACGCCGCACCGGATCTGCCGCCGATGCGACGCGAAGGCCAGGGAGCCCAGGCTTGCCAATCGATCCCGACCGCGCGGCGGCGCCCTCCGACCCGCAATTGATGCTGGACACCGTCCAGGGCATGCCCGTGGGCGTGCTGTGGATCGATGCGCAGGCGCGGGTGCGGCAGGCCAACGGCACCGCCGCCGGCTGGCTCGGCATCGGCGCCGATGCGCTGCAAGGCGCGTCGATCTTCGAATTGGTCGAAGACTTCGGTTTCGAACAATGGCATGCGCTCAAGAACGACCCGGCCGCGCGCGCGGGTTCGATGCGCCTCAAGCTCGTGCTCGCCGGCGCGCGGCGCCGGCGGCTGGGGCTGCGCGCGGTCTGCGTGCGGGGCGGCGACCAGGAGCTGCTCGCGCTGCTGCTGTCGCCGATCGACGACCGGCTCGAAGCGGAAAGCATCCAGGAACTGCAGCGCGAAGTGCTGGAAGCCGTCGCGCTCGGCCGGCCGCCGCGGGCGGTGTTCGATCTGCTGTGCCGGCGCGTGGAGACGATCGCCGCCGGCGCCGTGTGCTCCGTGCTGCTGGTCGAGAAGAACGGCACCGTGACGCCCATGGCCGGGCCGAGCCTGCCGCAGGCGTACGTCGAAGCGCTGCGCGGCGCACCGATCGGCCCGAACGCCGGCTCGTGCGGCACCGCCGCGTGGCGGCGCGAGCCGGTGGAGGTGACCGACATCGCCACCGATCCGCTGTGGGCCGACTACGCGGCGCTGCTGGGCCTGCTCGGCATGTCCGCCTGCTGGTCGACGCCCGTCATCGCCGCCGGCGGCGAGGTGGTCGCCACGTTCGCGCTCTACTACCGCGCCATCGGCCCGGCGCCGCCGTTCCATCGCCGCGTGGTCGACGCCTGCGTGCCGCTGTGCCGGGTCGCGCTCCAGCACGAATCGAACCGCGCCGAGATCGAGCAGCTCGCGTATTTCGACCAGCTCACGGGCCTGCCCAACCGCCGCTTGTTCGGCGACCGCGCCCGCCAGGCGCTGCAGTCGGCGACGCGCACCCGCACCGGCGGCGCGGTGCTGCTGCTCGACGTCGACCGATTCAAGACGACCAACGATTCGCTGGGCCACGCGGCCGGCGACGAGGTGCTGCGGACCATCGCACGACGGCTGCAGGCCGGCATCGGCGACGACGCCACCGTCGCCCGCCTCGGCGGCGACGAATTCGCCGCGATCCTGCCGCGTTGCGGCCCGATGGAGGCGATGCACGCCGCCGAACGGCTGCGCGCGGCGCTCGCGGCGCCGTTGCCCGTCGCGGGCGCGCAGATCGTCGTCTCGAACAGCATCGGCATCAGCGTGTTCCCGCAGGACGGCGTCGACCTCGACCGGCTGCTGAAGAACGCCGAGATGGCGATGTACGAGGCCAAGCGCGCCGGGCGCGGCGCGTCGCGGTTCTTCACCGGCGTCATGAACGACGCGGTCGCGCTGCGCATGCAGATGGAGGGCGCGTTGCGCCGGGCCGTCGCGGCGCGGTCGTTGGAGCTTCGCTACCAGCCCAAGATCCCCCACGACGGCTCCCGCTGCGCCCGCGGCGAGGCGGTGGCGGGCGGGAACGACCCCGTGCTCGGCGCCGTGCCGCCCGAACGCTTCATCGCCGTCGCCGAGGAGTGCGGGCTGATCGGCGCGATCGACGCGTGGGTGCTGGAGACCGCGTGCGCGCAGCTGGCGCAGTGGCGGCGCTGCGGCGTGCCGGTGCCCGGCGTGTCGGTCAACGTGTCGCCGCTGCGTTTCCACCACGACGACGTGCCCGGGCACGTGCGCGGCCTGCTGGCGCAGCACGGGCTCGCGCCGGGGTCGCTGACGCTGGAGATCACCGAGCGCGCGATGCCCGGCGACGACGAACGCACGCGCGTCGACCTGCGCACGCTGCACGAGATGGGCGTGCGATTGTCCGTCGACGATTTCGGCGCCGGCTGCTCCAGCCTCGGCCACCTGAAACGGCTGCCCGTCAGCGAGCTCAAGCTCGACAAGAGCTTCGTCGGCGACCTCGAACGCGGCGACAGCGACCGCGCGCTCGCCGCGGCCGTGATCGGCGTCGGCCATGCGCTGGGGCTGCAAGTGGTCGCCGAAGGCGTGGAGACCGACGGGCAGCGCCAGTTGCTGCGCGGCGCCGGGTGCGCCATCGCGCAGGGTTTCCTGTTCACCCGCGCGCTGCCGGCCGCCGAGATCGCCGAATGGCTCGCCGGCCCCGGTGCGGCCTGGAACAGCCAGCCCGGGGCGCCCGCCTCGCCCCGGGCCGCCTGAGGGGCGGCCCGCCGCCCAAGCCGTCGCGCGGCCACGCCGGCCCGTCCGACGGGCGTTCGCCGGAACGCGCCCGGAGGCCCGCCGCGGGCCGTCGGCGATACTTCCGCTGCGCCGCCGCGAGCGCGTCCATCCACCCGGATCCATGCCAAACGATTTCGCCGCCGAGCTAGAGGAACTCCAGCCGCAACTGCTGCGTTTCGCGCGCACCCAGCTGCGCAACGAGGCCTGGGCCGAGGACGCCGTCTCCGAGACCATCATTGCCGCGCTGGAGAAGCCGCAATCGTTCGCCGGGCAATCGCAGCTCAAGACCTGGCTCGTCGGCATCCTGAAGCACAAGGTGATCGACCAGCTGCGCCGCCACAAGCGCGAAGCGACCATCCTGACGAACGACGACAACGAAGACCTGGACGAGTCGCTGTTCGCGCCGGACGGCCATTGGCGCGAGTGCCCCGCCGACTGGGGCGACCCGGGCGCCGTGCTGCGCGAGCGCCAGTTCATCGAAGTGCTGGAGGCGTGCCTGACGGCGCTGCCGGCGACGCAGGCGCGCGTGTTCCTGATGCGGGAGTGGCTGGAGCTGTCGTCCGAAGAGGTCTGTAAGGAACTGACCATCACGACGACCAACCTGTGGGTGCTGCTGCACCGTGCGCGGCTGCGCCTGCGCGACTGCCTGCAGGCACGATGGTTCGATCCGCATCCGATGGCCGCCCGACGATGAGCCTCTTCAACCGCAAGTGCCGCGAAGTCACGCGCCTCATCCTCGAGCGGAAGGATCGGCGCCTGACGGCGATCGAACGGATCGCCGTCCGCCTGCACCTGAGCGTCTGCAGGATGTGCACCCGTTTCAGCGCCCAGGTGCGGCTGATGGACCAGGCGATGGGCCGCTGGAAGGCGTACGCCGAGCACGGCGATCCGGACGATTCCTCCCGCTGAGATCCGCACCCCCCGGCCGGGGCGGGCACGTCGGGCCGGGAAGGCGGAAATGGCGCACGGGAAGCCGGCTTTTCTTGGTTTGGCCGGCGCCGCGCGCGCCCTAAGATCGTCGTACCCCTGCCTGTCGCCAGGGATGCTGGATGCGTCAACCGCCGCTTCGATGTCCGATCTCTCGTCCTCGCCCCATTCCGCCGGCCCGGCCCCCCGTCCGACGGCGGCGCCCGACGCGGCGTCGCCGCCGCATTGGGCCATGCCGCCGTCCGCGAACGCGGGCTCCCACTGGCCGCTCGGCAACAGCGAGCCCTGCAGCATCCTCGGGTTGAACGGCAAGAGCTTCAACGCCCGCATGGCGCAATTCGACGCGATGGCCGGCATCGTCACCGTCTACGTGCCGCCGGCGCGCGCGCCGATGCAGCTTAGATTCGCGCAGTTCCAGTGCCTGACGCTCACCGAGCCGCTGCTGCCGCCCGGCAACCGCGCGGACGCCGCGCCGGGCTGGAACGACGGCCCGCCGGGCGACACGGAGTTCATCCTCCAGCTCAACAACGGCAAAGCATGGACGGGCCGCACGGCCGGCCACGTCGAAAACGACCTCGGCCTGTTCATGTTCCCGCCGGTCGGCGAAGCCGGACTCGTGCAGCGCACGTTCTGTCCGCGCAGCGCCTATCGGCGCGTCGATTTCGGGCCCCGCCTGGGGGATGTGCTCGTCAGCCAGCACACGTTGTCGCCCGCGCAGCTGCAGGAAGCGCTGAACGAGCAGCAACGCATCCGCAACCTGAAGATCGGCGAGATGCTCGTCGACCTGAGGCTGGTGTCGCAGAAACAGCTCGAGGAAGCGCTGGAGCTGCAGGTGCGCTCTCCGATGCTGCGGCTCGGGGAAGCCCTGATCTCGCTGCGCATCCTGTCGCCCGAGGACCTCGCGCACGCGCTGCGCAGCCAGTCTCGCAACCGCAACCTCCCGCTGGGCGAACTGCTGGTCAACCATGGCCTGATCTCGCGCCTCGAACTGCGCGAGGCGCTGGAGATCAAGCGCTCGCGGTCTCCCGTGGCCAACGCCGGGCCGCAGCTCGGCGAAGTGCTCGTGATGAGCAACACGGCCACCCCGGCGCAGGTCAACGCCGCGCTGGCCGAACAGGAACGCCTGCGGGGCCAGCGCATCGGCGACGTGCTGATGAGCCAGCACGTGGTCAAGCCCGAGCAGCTGTTCGCGGCGATCGAGGCGCAGAGCCGGATGCCGATGGTGCGCATCGGCGAGGCGCTGATCGCGCTCGGCTTCATCACCGAAGCCCAGCTCAACGAGGCGCTCACCCACCAGGGCAAGGACCGCAGCGTGCCGCTGGGCGAGCTGCTGGTGCGCCAGGGACTGATCTCGCGCAACGACCTCGCGACCGCGCTCGCCCGCAAGATGGGCTATCCGCAAGTCGACGTCCAGACCTTCCCGATCGACGTGGACGCGCTGCGCAAGCTGCCGGTCGCGGCCGCGCTGCGGCTGGAGATGCTGCCTTTGAGCCTGCTCAACGGCAAGCTCGTCGTGGCCACCGAAGATCCGTCGCGCCGCGACCGCATCGACGAAGCCGAGTTCCTCACCCAGTGCAAGGTGGTGCCGGTGCTGCCGGCGCAGCCGATGCTGATCGACCAGATCCCGCTGCTGTACAGCCGCGGCGGCCTGGACGAGATGTCGATCGACTTCCAGCTCCAGGCCGGCGCCTCCGAGGGCCAGGGCACCGACACGCTGCTCGCCGCGCTCGAAATGCCGGTCGGCGACCCCGGCGACGGGGAGTCCGACGATGCGGTCGAACAATCCGACAGCTCGCTCGTGCGCCTGATCAACTCGATGATCGTCGAGGCGCACGGCCAGGGCGTGTCCGACATCCACATCGAGACGCGGCCCGGCCGCGAAAAGGTCAAGGTGCGCTTCCGCGTCGACGGCGCGCTGCGCCCGTACCTGGAGCTGCCGCACACCTACCGCTCGGCGCTGATCGCGCGCCTGAAGATCATGTGCGACCTCGACATCTCCGAGCGCCGGCGCCCGCAGGACGGCAAGATCAACTTCGCGCGCTTCGTGCCAGGGGTCCCGATCGAGCTGCGGGTCGCGATGATCCCGACCAACAACGGCCTGGAAGACGCGGTGCTGCGCATCCTGGCGTCGTCGAAACCGCTGCCGCTCGACAACCTGGGCATGTCGCCCGCCAACCTCGCGGCGCTGAAGAAGGCCGTCGAACGCCCCTACGGCATGGTGCTGTGCGTCGGCCCGACCGGCTCCGGCAAGACGACGACGCTGCACTCGGCGCTGAGCTTCATCAACACGCCGGAACGCAAGATCTGGACGGCCGAGGATCCGGTCGAGATCACGCAGGCCGGCCTGCGCCAGGTGCAGGTCAACCCGAAGATCGACTGGACGTTCGCGAAGGCGCTGCGCGCGTTCCTGCGCGCCGATCCGGACGTGATCATGGTGGGCGAGATCCGCGACCACGAGACCGCCGAGATCGCCGTCGAGTCCTCGCTGACGGGGCACCTGGTGCTGTCCACGCTGCACACCAACAGCGCCCCCGAGACGATCACGCGGCTGCTCGACATGGGCATGGATCCGTTCAATTTCGCCGACGCGCTGCTGGCGGTGCTGGCGCAGCGCCTCGTGCGCCGCATCTGCAAGGACTGCCGGACCTCCAAGCCCGCCACCGACGACCAGGTCGAGGAACTGGTCAGCGATTCGCTGCACATCTGGGGCGACCATCCGCAGGCGCCGCCGCGCGACGCCTTGCTGTCGGACTGGAAGAGCCGCTACGCCGTCGACGGCCGCCTGCAGTTCTGGCACGGCGCCGGTTGCGCGAAATGCGGCAACACGGGCTTGCGGGGGCGCGCTGGCGTGCACGAACTGCTCACCGTCACCAAGCCGATCCGCAACCTGATCCAGAAAGGCGCGCGCGCCGAAGAGATCCAGCGCTGCGCCTTCGGCGAAGGCCTGCGCACGCTGCGTCAGGACGGCATCGAGAAAGTGCTGTCCGGCGTCACGACGATCGAGGAAGTGCGGGCGACGAGCAACCTCTGAGCGCCCCGGTCGGGCGGGCGCCGAACGGGCGCGCCCGTCATTTCCACATGCCCGAGGCCGCGGCGTCCGCCGGCACGGCGCCGCGCTGCATCGGGGCGGGGGGCATCGGCGTGACCGTGGTCGTGACGGTGGTGGTGGTCGTCGTCGTGGGCGG
>JBEVLR010000210.1:0-4758 GCA_040509075.1 Burkholderiaceae bacterium
CGCAACGCCAACGACGGCATCTCGATGGCGCAGACCGCCGAAGGCGCGCTGTCGCAGGTCGGCGACGCGCTGCAGCGCATGCGCGAGCTGGCGGTGCAGTCGCGCAACTCGACGAACAGCTCGTCGGACAAGGATTCGCTGAACAAGGAATTCGCGCAGCTGCAGTCGGAAATCACCCGCGTGCTCGGCGGCACGACCTTCAACGGCAAGCACATCCTCGGCGCCGAGGCGACCTCGCTGACCTTCCAGATCGGCGCCAACACCACGGCCGACGACACGATCTCCGTCACCACCGGCGACATGACCCAGGCGACGGCCATCACCACGATCACCGCCTCGACGGCGTCGATCGGCGCGAGCGCCAGCGGCGGCGCGATCGACACCGTGATCAACAACATCGACTCCGCGCTCGACAACGTCAACGACACCCGCGCGACCTTCGGCGCGACCCAGAGCCGCTTCGACGCGATCATCACCAACCTGCAGGTCGGCGTCGAGAACCAGTCGGCGGCCCGCAGCCGCATCATGGACGCCGACTTCGCGTCGGAAACCGCCAACATGAGCCGCGCCCAGGTGCTGCAGCAAGCCGGCACGGCGATGGTCGCGCAGGCCAACCAGCTGCCCCAGCAGGTCCTCAAGCTGCTGCAGGGCTGAAGGCCGCGTCCGGCGCCGCGGCGGCGCGGGCCCGCGCGAGACCCGTGCGCGACCTTGCGGAAACCTTGGAAAGCGCGCCGCGCGCCGTGCGCCAGGCATCCGGGCCGCGGCGTCCGGCGCCCCGCGCGGTTGCCGGGCCGGCGGCGGCGCCGTCCGGCCCCGCGTTCGGCGTCCGTCCGGCCTCAAATCGCGGCCGGAAATGCCGATAGTCCGTTCATGGGGAACCGGCGCGGCGCCGCTTCCCCCTCCCTTCGGGGGCGGGCCGGGCGTCATCCGGCCCCGGGATCGCCCGTGAACCGCCAAGGAACGACATGACCCTCTCCGTCGGAGCGTCCAGCACCACCGGCTCGATCAGCTCGGCCGGCATCGGCAGCGGCCTGGACGTCAACAGCATCATTTCGTCGCTGATGGCGGTGGAAAGCCAGCCGCTGAAGCTGCTGCAGACCAAGGCGACGACGGTCAACACCGAGATCTCGGCGGTCGGCCAGATCAAGAGCCTCACGTCCACGCTCGCCGACAAGGCCGATGCGCTGGCGTCGGCGTCGCTTTGGAGCCAGACCACGTCGACCACCGCCGACCCGACCGTGGTGAGCGCCGACACCTCCGGCGGTTCGGCGACGCCGGGCGACTATTCGGTCGCCGTGCAGCGCCTCGCGCAGGGCCAGACCGTGACTTCGGGCAGCCTGCCCTCGGCCTCGTCGACGCTGAACCCGGGCACGTTGACGATCCAGCTCGGAACCTGGGCCGCCACCACGCCGCCCTCGTTCACGAACCAACCCAATTCGAGCGCCGCCTCGATCGCGATCGGCGCCGGCGACGTGTCGCTGTCGTCGATCCGCGACAAGATCAACGCCGCGAACGCGGGCGTCACCGCGTCCATCATCACCGACGCGAACGGCTCGCGCCTGTCGCTGCGCTCCACCGCGACCGGCGCGGCCAACGGGTTCAAGATCACCGCCGCGGAAGACGTCGACGACGGCGATCCCGCCACCGGCCTGTCGGCGCTGAGCTACGACCCGACGGGCGCCTCGTCCCAGCTCGGCCTGAACCAGGGCGCGGTGAACGCGCTGGCGACGGTCAACGGCATCTCGGTGGAATCGGCGTCCAACAAGCTCAGCAACATCTCCGACGGGCTGAGCCTGACGCTGCTGAAGGTCAGCGCCGCGCCGATCGACGTCACCGTCGCCGTGGACACGGCGTCGATGCAGAAGGCGATCACCGACTTCGTGGGCGCCTACACCGCGCTCAACGCGAACATCCACGACGCGACGAAATACGACACCTCGACGGCGGTCGCCGCCGGGACGTCGCGCAAGGACGGGCCGCTGGAAGGCGATCCGTCGATCATCGGCTTCCAGAACCAGCTGCGCGGCATCCTGAACACGACGTCGACGGCCTCTTCGACGTATGCGCGGCTGTCGGACATCGGCATCAGCATCCAGCCCGACGGTTCGCTCGCGACCAATTCGACCAAGCTGGGCGCGGCGATGGCGCACCCCGACGAGCTGCGCAAGCTGTTCGCGGCGCAGGGCACGTCGAACACCGACACCGGCGTCGCGGCGCGCTTCTCGAAGCTCGCGCGCGCCTCGCTCGCCTCCGACGGCTCGCTGTCGTCGCGGGAAGCCGGGCTCAAGGGGGAGCTCTCGCGCAACGGCAAGCAGCAGGACGACATGCAGGTGCACCTGGATTCGACGCAGGCGCGCCTGACCGCGCAATACCAGGCGCTCGACACGACGATGGCCAAGATGAGCGCGCTGTCGACCTACGTGACGCAGCAGGTCGCGCTGATGGAGAAGTGACCCCGGGGCCGGCGGCGGCCGGATCCGGGATCGGCCCGGCCTGAGGACGACAAGACGCCGCAAAACGGACAGTTCGCGATTCAAGACCTCGGCGAAGACGCCCGATAACAAAAGCAGACGGACAAACCCTGCAACCCAGGCCACGACGACATGTTCACTTCCGCCCCTCCCTCCCCATCGACCCGCTTCCAAGGTTTCGCCCAGGCCTACGCGCGCGTCGGCGTGGAGACCAGCGTCAACTCCGCCTCCGCGCACCAGCTGATCGCGCTGCTGTTCAACGGCTTCATGGACTCCGTCGTCACGGCGCGGGGCGCCATGCGGGCGCGCCAGATCGAGGCCAAGGGCAAGGCCATCGGGCGCGCCGCGCGCATCGTCGAGGAAGGCCTGAAGTCCAGCCTGAACCTGCAAGAAGGCGGCAAGCTCGCGGAAGACCTCTCGGCGCTGTATGCCTACGTGACCGTCCGCCTAACCTACGCCAACCTGCGCAACGACGAAGCCGCGCTCGACGAATGCACCCGCCTGATGGGCCCGTTGCGGGACGCCTGGGTCAGCATCGGCCCGAGCGTCGAGGCAGGCGCGCTGTGAACACCCCCGGCATCACCCCAACCGCGAACATCATCATGAGTGCCACGTTGCTCAACTATTACGAAGCCATCGAGAAGGCCAGCACCGAGATGCTCGAGGCCGCCCGCTCCGGCAACTGGGACGCGGTCGTCAAGCTCGAAGGCGCGTGCGCCGTGCTGATCGCCCAGCTGAAGAACGCCGCGCAATCCAGCCAGCTCGAGCGCAACGAGGCCAAGGAGAAATCGCGCATCATGCAGCGTATCCTGCTGAACGACGCCGAGATCCGCCACTTGGCCGAACCGTGGCTCGAGGATCTCGACCACATGCTGGGCGGCCGTCCTGCCATGCTCCATTAACCCGTCCTCGCCGGTCAACGGAAAGCGCGATCATGTTCGAAGACACTCGCCCCGCGCCGCTCGATTCGATGGGTTCCGACGCGCTGCGGACGCAGTTCCTCGTCACCGACGCGAGCGAGATCCGCGCCCTGCTGAAGGCGCTGATGGACCACGCCGCGCCGCTGAACTTGAGCGCTTCCGACGGCAGCGCCTACACCACCGCGCTGTGGGCGGTCGACCCGGCCGCCGGCCGCATCGGCTTCAGCGCGGACGTGAACGCGCACTCGCTGCACGACATCGTCGAGGCCGACGAATGCGTCGCGGTCGCCTATCTCGACCGCGTCAAGCTGCAGTTCGACGTCGGCGACCTGGTGCTGGTGCAGGGCGACAAGACCAGCGTGCTGCAGGCGCGCCTGCCGGGCGAGGTCTTCCGTTTCCAGCGCCGCAACACCTTCCGCGTGCGCACCCTCGAGCGCACGGCGCCGACGGCGATGTTCCGCCACCCCGGCATCCCCGACATGAAGCTCGCGCTGCGCGTGCTCGACGTGAGCGCCGGCGGCTGCGCGCTGATGCTGCCGGCCAACGTGCCGCCCCTGCAGCCCGGCGCCACGATCCGCGGCGTCCGGCTGTCGCTCGACGCCGAGACGCAGATCGACGCGGGCCTGCTGCTGCACCACGTCACCTCCACCGGCGCCGAGAACGGCTCGGTGCGCCTGGGCTGCGAAGTGGTCGGCATGAACGGCGCCGCGCAGCGCGCGCTGCAGCAGTACATCGACCACACGCAGAAGCGCCGGCGCATGATGGCGATCGAGTGAGGCCTGGCCGGTCGTCCGCCCCGCGCGACCGCGTCCGGGCCGCCGGCGCGGCCATCCTCCTGGCGGGCCGCATCGCCGCCGCGGCCGAGCTTGCCGAACCGGGACGAACCGGGAATTCAGGCGTCCGCGTCGCCCCGGGGCTCAGACCTGCATGTTCATGATGTCCGTGTAGGACTGCACCAGCCGGTTGCGCACCGACAACGCGGCCTGGAAGCCGATCTGCGCCTTCTGCATCGTCACCATCGTCTGTTCCAGGCTGACGGTGGGGTTGTCGAGCTGCAGTTCGTTCTGCATCGCGGTGGCCTGGTTCTGCATGTCGCTGACGCCCTTGAGCGCGTCGCTCAGCGCGGAGCCGAAGTTCGCCTTGCCGACGCCCGCGGCGCTGGACGCCGGGCCCGTCGCGGCCGCGCCGCCCGCGATCGGCGTGCCGTCCGTCCGCAGCCCTGCGCGGGCGACCGCCGACGCGAAATCGAACGGCTTGAGCTTGACCTCCATCATGATGAAGCGCACCCTTTCATGCCGTGCGCCGCGCGCGCCCCGGCCGCGCGGGCCGTCCGGCGGACGGGCCCGGGCAGGGGCGGGCGAAAGGAA
>JBEVLR010000211.1:0-3973 GCA_040509075.1 Burkholderiaceae bacterium
CACGGCGGGCGAGGGCCGCGCCCCGGACCGGACCGCGCGGTCCGGCGCGATGCGACGGGAAGCGGCGATCGCACGGAGCACGGCGGCCGGCACCGTCACCGCCAATCGCCGCGCAGCGTGAACAGGACGTCCCGCTTCGGCGCGGTGTAGCCCAGCACTTCGGGCGTGCGCGCGTTGGTCACGTTGTCGACCTTCACGCCGATCGACCAGTTGGGCGACAACGCATGCCGCGTCGACAAGCCGAGCGTCGTGCGCGGCTTCGCCTCGACGGTCGCGAAGGTGACCGGGTCGATATCGGCGTGCATGCCGGCGTAGCGGACGAAGACGCCGGATTCCCATCCGAGGATCGGCACCCGGTAATCCACGGTGGCGACCGTGCGGGCGCGGCGCGCGAGCGCGGCATGCGTGTCGTCGTCGCGCGCGTTCTGGAACGTCGCGTCGAGGCCGAGCCGGCCGACGCCGACGCCGCCGTCGGCGGCCAGCTCGACGCCGCGGTTGCTCGCACGGCCGATGTTGACGGTCTGGAAGGAGGCGTTGAAGCCGATCAGGTCATGTTGACGCTGCGAGAACCACGTCGCTCGCGCAAGCCAGGCGGCGCCCTGCCAATGAACGCCGAATTCGAGGTCGCGCGACCGTTCCGCCTTCAGCGATTGCGGCGCGGCCGCGAACTCGAGATTGCTGAAGCTGGGCGCCGAGAAGGCGCTCGACCACTGGCCCACCACCTTCCAGGCCGGAGCGACGCGCCAGCCGAGCGCGAACAGGCCGGTGTCGGCGCTGCCGTAGTCGTCGGCGTCGTCGTGGCGCACATTGGCCTGCACGTCGACGACGCCCGCGAAGCTGCCGAGGTAGCCGATGCGCTCCGATTTCGTCTGGCGCGAGCGCTGCGGATCGAGCGTCTCGCCGAAGCGCTCGTTGCGGTCCTCGAATTGGAACTGCAGGCTGTGGTTCGGGGCGGCGCGCCAGTCGAGCTGCGCGCCGAGCAGGCGCGTGCGTCCCGAACCGTCGGTGCTGCCGGGGCCGAACTGGCCGTCGATCTCGGTCGGATCGGTGAAGTGCAGCAAGGTCTCGCCGGCGCTCAGGTCGAGCTGCAGCGAAGGCGACAGCTGGTGGCTCGACCGCAGCGCGAAGGCGTCGAGCTGCGTCGTCAGCGTGTCCTGCTCGACCTTGGTCGTGAAGCCGTCGTAGTCGCTGTGGGTGCTGCTGTGCGAGAAGCTGACATCCGTCCGCTGGCCCGCGGCCCAGGTCTTGCCCAGGCTGACCGTCGCCCCGCCCTGGTAGGACGGATCGCGGTCGGGATTCGCGCCCGGATCCGCCTTCGGATCGCGGGCGCTGTAGCCGTCGGTCGTCTGGCCGGAAACGCTGGCCGCGATGTCGAACGGCGTCGCCGCGTCGCCGAGGCGGCGGCCGATCGACGCGCTGGTTTCGAGATGGCCGTCGCTGCCTCCGCCGAACGACACGCTGGCGCCGCCGCCGCGTTTGGTGAAGATCTGGACGACGCCGCCGACCGCGGACGCGCCGTACAGGCTCGACAGGTTGCCGCGAACGATCTCGACGTGGTCGATCTGGCCCAGCGGCACGAGCTCCCATGGCGCCGATCCGAAATCGGCGCGCGACAGCGGCGCGCCGTCCACCAGGACCAGCACCTGATTCGAATTGGCGCCACGCACGAAGACGCTGGTCTGCGAACCCACGGGGCCGGTCTGCGCGACGTTGAAGCTGGTGAAGGCGCGCAGCAGGTCGGGCAGGTCGACGGCCGGCGACGCCTCGATGTCGGCGCGGCTGATGACGGTGGTGCTGGGCAAGGTGTCGGGCAGCTTCTGCGGCACCCGCGCCGCGGCGACGACGACATCTTGCGCCGGCGAATCGGCGCCGCCGCCTTGCGCGAGAACCGCGCCGGCCGCGAGCGCCGGCAACGCGCCGATCAGCGTGCGCACGCGGCGCGAAAGCGGGAAAGAAGGGAAAGAGGGAACGGGCGGGAACGCCGCGACGCGACTGTTCACGGGTGCGCATGACCCGGTCTGACGAGCTTTCATGGAAACATTCGACTTCTGCAAACGTGGCGGCCAGCGTCCCCGCAGGTGCCACAGAAACGATCCGCCGCCGCCTTGCGGCAACGCATCCCGAGCAGTTGGCCGGTATCCGGGCTGACGGAGGGGCAGCGTTGTCGAAGGCCTTCCCATGCGCATCGCGTTGCGCACAGTGACCGCGAGTTTCGAAAGCCGATGCGTGGGCGGGCTCCATGGAGACCGCCCGGCATCCTCCGCGACCGTTGCGGGGGCAGCTCAGGTTCGATCGGCTCTCCGAGGCGGAGGCGATCTTCCTGATTCCCGTTTGACTCGGACGCCGACGAAGCGCCGTCCGGAGCACCAACTGTAGAGCCGATCGTACCATTCGACACCATTTCCCGGCCGCGTTCCACGGCGCCGCTCCACCGCCGCGCCCCAGCGCCCGAGCGGCAGCCCGGCTCCCGGATGCGCCCCTCGGCCGGGCGCCCCGCCCCTACAATGCCCCATTCGCCCACGGAAGCTTTCGCACCCATGTCACGCCTGCCCGATCTAGCCGATCGCATCGAGCGTCTGCTGCTGCGCCACGACGAGCAGAAGCGCACGAACACGCTGCTGGAGCAGCAATTGCGCAACGTCACCGACGAACGCGACAACCTGCGCTCGCGCTTGGCCGCGGCGCGGGCGCGCATCGATGCGCTGATCGACCGGCTGCCTGCCGCCGAGAACGACCGCGCCGACGGAGCCGCGGACGGCTCGGCCGGCGCGCCGCGCGGCGATGCCGGCACCGCCCTTCCGGGGAGCGTGCAGCCGTGAAGCAAGTCGAAGTCACCATCCTCGGCCAGAGCTACCTGCTGGCGTGCCCCGAAGGCGGCGAATCGTTGCTGCAGACCGCCGTCGCGTCGGTCGACCGGGAAATGAGCGGCATCCGCGATGCGGGCAAGGTGAAGGCCCGCGAACGCATCGCCGTGCTGGCCGCGCTGAACCTCGCGTACCGCCTCGCCGAAGGTCCGCGCGGCGCGGCGCCGCCTCCCCCGCCGGCCCCGCCCTCCGACGGCGTCGAGCCGGTGGCGCAGGCCGAAGCCAGCGCCGCGCGCCGCGCCGCCGCGGCGCAGTTGGACATGCTGATCGCCCGCCTGGACACCGCGCTGAACGACGATGGCCGCCTGATCTGATCCCCAACGCTTTTTCGCCGGCGACCGCAAACGGTATTTGTAGGCCCTTGTCGCGACCTTGACGCTGGCTTCGGCCGCCCTGGCGGGCATAGAATCAAAACGTCCGCCGCGTTCGCGAGGGTTTTATATTTCCTTGAACCGATGCTCTTTGAGCTAGGGCTTGGAACATCGTCCGGTTGGTGTGATCGTCTCGCGTCAGATGAACCCGATTCCGGACTGACCTCGCCCACCTGAACACCCTGGGTTCAGGAATGCGGCCCGAGGTTCGCGGCGGACACCTTTTTCGGATGCGCCATGCCGTCGTACTGGCTGATGAAAAGCGAGCCCGACGAGTGCTCGATCACCGATCTCGAACGCGCGCCCGGCGCCCGCCTGCCATGGATCGGCGTGCGCAATTACCAGGCGCGCAATTTCATGCGCGACGCCATGCGGGTCGGCGACGGCGTGCTGTTCTACCACTCGTCCTGCGCGGAGCCGGGCGTCGCCGGATTGGCGCGCGTCGCGAGCCGGGCCTATCCCGATGCGTCGCAGTTCGATCCGGACAGCCCGTACTTCGATCCGAAATCCGACGGCGGCAAGCCGCGCTGGCTGCTCGTGGATGTCGCGCACGTGGCGACCACGCCGCTGTTGTCGCTCAAACGCATGCGTGAACGCCCCGAATTCGCGACCCTGCCGCTGCTCAAGCCCGGCAATCGCCTGTCGATCACGCCGGTGACGCCGGCCGAATGGCGATCGGTGCTCGCGGCGCTCATCGGGCTCGGCGCCGACCCGGGGATCGCCGGCGCGCCGGCGGCG
>JBEVLR010000212.1:0-5880 GCA_040509075.1 Burkholderiaceae bacterium
CGAGCGCCTTCGGGCGGCCGGGCGGCGCTCATGGCCTCTGCTCCAAGCCGGCATCGACACGCGCCCGGAATTCGCGATCGAGCA
The DNA here is from genome assembly GCA_040509075.1 of Burkholderiaceae bacterium. GTDB lineage: Bacteria > Pseudomonadota > Gammaproteobacteria > Burkholderiales > Burkholderiaceae_C > Scleromatobacter. Next base: position 85 of record JBEVLR010000212.1, read on the forward strand.
GGGACATCACGACGAGGCTGTCCCAACCGGCCGCGTCGTCGATGCCCAAGCGAACGGTTTCGCGCAGCCGCCCTTCCTCGACGAATCCTTCGTCCGCGTAGAGGTGCAGCGCTCGGGTGTTGAGCGACTTGACGTCGAGCCAGAAGCGATGTGCATGCAGATCGGAAAAAACGACCTTCTTGAACAAGCGAACACAGCCACGGCCGATGCCGCAGCCGTGCACGTGCAGCACGAGGCGCTTGAGCTCGATCGAACGCGATGGATTGCGGCAACCTTGCAGGATCGCGAAACCGACGCGCTCCCAATCGTGGCCGGCTTCGACGATGAAATGGCGCGAGTCGGGGAAACGGATCGCCCCTTCGTGTTGCGTACGCTCCCAGGGCGTGATGAACGGCAGGTTGCGATTGTCCTGTTCCACCGACACGACGAAGTCGAGATCGGAGGTCATCGTCGGACGAATCCGGAGAGGGTGACTGCCGACGACGGAAGGAGTGGACATGGAGAAAGGATCATCGAACCGGGCAGCGCGCGGAAAGCGTGCCGCGCGCAACCGACCGATCGGACAAAAACTGGAGGACGGGCACCAAGGATCGCAGCAACCGCCGGCTCCGATCCACCGAAGAAACGGGTTTTCCGCGTGATTCGTCACGACTGCGTGAACGACCGGCCCGAAGTGGCCCGGCATCAAGTGGCCCGGCATCACGAGCGCAGGAAGAACCGCCGGGCCCTCGCTACCGGCGTGCGCGCTTCAGATGTCGATCTCGACCGCGTCGCCGCGCAGTTCCATCAGGTCGCGTCGGGCCTGCGCCTCGCCTTTGCCCATCAAGCGCGTGAACGAACCTTCGGTCTGCGCCAGATCGAGCACGCCGAGTTGCACCTTCAGCAATCGGCGCGTCTCGGGATTCAGGGTGGTGTCCCACAGCTGATCGGCGTTCATCTCGCCCAGGCCTTTGAAGCGGCTGATCGTCCACGCGTTGTCGCGCGCGCCTTCTTTGCGCAGCTTGTCGAGCGTCGCTTCCAGTTCGCCTTCGTCGAGCGTGTAGATTTTGGCGGCCGGCTTGCGTCCGCGCGCCGGCGCATCCACGCGGTAGAGCGGCGGCTTCGCGACGTAGACGTGACCGCGTGCGACCAGCTGCGGAAAGTGCCGGAAGAACAGCGTCAGCAACAGAACCTGGATATGCGAGCCGTCGACATCGGCGTCCGACAGGATGCAGATCTTGCCGTAGCGCAGACCGGAGAAATCGGGCGTGTCGTTCGGTCCGTGCGGATCGATGCCGACGGCGACCGCGATATCGTGGATCTCGTTGTTGGCGAACAGGCGATCGCGTTCGACTTCCCAGGTGTTCAACACTTTGCCTCGCAAAGGGAGAATGGCCTGGGTCTCCTTGTCGCGGCCCATCTTCGCCGAACCGCCGGCCGAATCCCCTTCGACCAGGAACACTTCGTTCAGCGAGAGGTCGCGGCTTTCACAATCGGTCAGCTTGCCGGGCAGCACCGCCACGCCCGAGCCCTTGCGTTTTTCGACCTTCTGACCCGCTTTTTGACGCGCTTGCGCCTGCCGGATCACGAGCTCCGCGAGCCTCCTGCCGTACTCGACGTGTTGATGCAGCCACAGCTCGAGCGCCGGCTTGGTGTAGGCGGACACCAGCCGCAACGCATCTCGGCTGTTCAGACGCTCCTTGGTCTGGCCCTGGAACTGCGGATCGAGCACTTTCGCCGACAGCACGAAACTGGCGCGGGAGAACACGTCCTCAGGCATCAACTTGACGCCCTTGGGCATCAGGCCGTGCAGCTCGATGAAGCTCTTGACCGCACCGAACAAACCTTCCTTGAGGCCCGATTCGTGCATGCCGCCCGCGACGGTCGGAATCAGGTTGACGTAGCTCTCGCGCACCGCGGCACCATCGTCGGTGAACGCGACGCACCAGGACGCCCCCTCCCCTTCGGCGAAGTTCTCGGATTCGTTCGAAGCGGCGAAACGCTCGCCTTCGAACAGCGGCACGACGGCCTCGGACATCAGCGTCTGCTGCAGGTAATCGCGCAGGCCGCCCTGGTACGTCCAGGTCAGGACTTCGGGCTCCTTGCCACTCTTCTCGACCGTCAACGACACCGTGACGCCAGGCATCAGCACCGCCTTGCTGCGCAACAGGTGCACGAATTCGGCACGCGGCAGTTCGCCGCTTTCGAAATAGCGTGCGTCGGGCCAGACGCGCACCTGCGTGCCCTGGCGCCGTTCGCCCGGCGCGAGCTTGCGCACCTGCAGAGGCACCGTGACGTCTCCGCCGGAGAACGTCAGCGATGCATGCTGGCCTTCGCGGAACACGGTGACCTGGAGCTGGCTGGCCAACGCGTTCGTGACGCTGACGCCGACGCCGTGCAGGCCGCCGGAGAAGCTGTAGGCGCCTCCGCTGCCCTTGTCGAACTTGCCGCCCGCATGCAACCGGGTGAACACGATCTCGACGACCGGCACCCGTTCTTGCGGGTGCAGTCCGAACGGGATGCCGCGGCCGTCGTCGTCGACCGTCACGGAGCCGTCCAGGTGCTGCGTCACCGCGATGCGCTTGCCATGGCCGGCCAGCGCCTCGTCGGCGGCGTTGTCGATCACTTCCTGCACGACATGCAGCGGGTTGTCCGTGCGCGTGTACATGCCCGGCCGCTGCTTGACGGGCTCCAGCCCCTTCAGCACGCGGATGGACCCTTCGCCGTATTCGCCGGCGGATCTGGGTTTGACGCTCGAGGCGACTTGCTTCATGGCCATCCGACGATTCTAGATTTGAACTTGGATCGGCACGTGGGTTATATGGACATAAACACAGTTTTTCCAGGCGACGTTCTGGCTGTTGTCTGTACAGTTCGGGTCATGAACGCTCCTGCGCTGCCCTCGAAACGCGTACTTCCATGCGGCGCCGCCGACAAGGGGCTGGTGCCGGTGAACCTGCCGGCGCGGGAGACTGCCATCGTGCGCGCACCGGTCGGGTCGATGCCGCTGCGGGCCTCTCGATGAAGATTCCCCACATGAGCATGGCGCCTCCGGCGCTCGAGGCGCCGAGCCGCTTCGCCCTGAAAGCGATCCGCGGCTCGGGGCTGCGGTCACGCTCGCGCCGCCGAACGCGAGCGCTGCAGCTGATTCGACGCGCGGCGCTGTGCGGCGGCGCGGCGGCCGTGCTGGCGCTGGTGCTCGCGTCTCATTCCAGCCGGCACATGTTGTTCACGTTCGCCACGCAGGTGTGGGGGCGATTCTGAGCGTGTGAAGCCCTTCGTCCCGCCGCGCGGCGGCGCAACGCAAGGGAGTCCCGGTTTGCCGGAGCCGCCGGGCTAAAATCGGATGATTGCCTCCGGCGTCGGCTGCACCAACACACGCCCACACGCTCCGCCATCGGCCGTTGCTGGCCGTCGCGCCGTTCAAGGCGCAGTCACGAAAATCCGTGCGCGGGCCTGCGCCAAAAGCTCACCCAAGGAATACGAATGGAAAGAATCGTCGGCAGCCTCGTCGCCCTGGTCACCCCGATGCACGAAGACGGCAGCGTCGATTACGACGCGTTGCGCGCGCTCGTCGACTGGCACGTCGCGGAGGGCACGGATTGCATCGTCGCCGTGGGAACGACGGGCGAATCGGCGACGGTCGACGTCGACGAACACGGCGAAGTGATCCGCGTGTGCGCACAGCACGCTGCGGGGCGCATTCCGATCATGGCGGGCGCGGGCGCCAATTCGACGCAGGAAGCGATCGAACTGTCGCGGTTCGCGCAAAAGGTCGGTGCGGCCTGCACGCTGCAGGTCGTGCCGTACTACAACAAGCCGTCCCAGGAAGGAATGGTTCGCCACTTCACGAAGATCGCCGAGGCGGTCGACATCCCGATGGTGCTGTACAACGTGCCCGGCCGCACCGTCGCCGACATGCAGCACGAGACCGTGCTTCGCCTCGCGCAAGTGCCCGGCATCGTCGGCATCAAGGAAGCCACCGGCAGCATCGAGCGCGCCGGCTGGCTGCTGCGCAGCGTTCCGGCGTCGTTCGCGGTCTATTCGGGCGACGACAGCACGGCCGTCGCGCTGATGCTGCTGGGCGGCCACGGCAACATCAGCGTCACCGCGAACGTCGCGCCGCGCGCCATGCACGAACTGTGCGACGCCGCGCTCGCCGGCGACGCGCGCCGTGCGGCCGAACTCCATCTGCGGCTGCTGCCATTGCACAAGCAGCTGTTCTGCGAACCCAGCCCGGCACCCGCCAAATGGGCGCTGTCACGCATGGGCCGCTGCCGTCCGACCTTGCGTCTGCCGTTGATCGAGATGACCGAAGCCGGCAAGGCGGCGGTCGCGGCGGCGCTGGAAGAATGCGGCATCGCGTAACCGCGCCGCGCGCAAGCCGTGCGGCGCATGACCGCCGGCGCTCGCCCGACATGGGCCCGACCGGCTGCCCGACCGCCCCTCTGCGACAATCCCCGGCTCGGACGCCACCGGCCTGACCTCGACCTCCATGCCAATGATCACCATTTTCCCGACGCGCCAGTCCCCTTCCACCCCGCTGCGCGTTCTCACCGTCGCGCTGTTGACGGCGCTCGGCGGATGCACGGTCGTCGGCGACTGGTTCGGAGGCGACCACGCCGACTACAAGTCGGGATCCAAGCGCACCCGGCCGCTCGAAGTCCCGCCTGACCTGACGCAGCTGCAACGCGATTCGCGCTACCTGCCGCAAGGCGGCGTCGTCGTCGCGTCCGATCTGTCCCGACCGGGCGCCGCATCCACCGGCACCAGCTCGCCCGGTGTGCCCGCCGGCCCGATTCCCGCAGGGGGAGCGCCGTCCGTGGCGCTCAACGTGGTCGGCGACCTGCACCTCGAGCATGTCGACGGGCAGCGCTGGCTCGTCTCGAAAGAAGCGCCGGAAGCGGTGCTGCCGAAGGTGCGCGACTACTGGTTGTCGCATGGCTTCACGTTGAAGGTCGACGATCCGAAAACGGGCATCCTCGAAACCGACTGGATACAGAACAAGACCAAGCTGCCCGGCGACTTCATCCACAATTTGCTGGGCCGCACCTTCGACAGTCTCTATGACTCCGGCCTGCGCGATCGCTATCGCACCCGCCTTGAACGCAGGGCCGACGGCGGCACCGAGGTCTACGTGACCCATTTCGGCGCGGCCGAGCAGGTGGTCGGCTTCCAGAAGAGCGAAACACAGTGGGTGCCGCGGCCAAGCGATCCAGGCCTCGAAGCCGAACAGCTCAGCCAGCTGATGCTCAGCCTGGGCGGCGTGGCCGATGCCAATCTGGCGGCCGTCAAGCCGGCCGCCGCCGAAACCAAGGACGTTCCGGCGCCTGCCCGCGTGATCCCGAGCGCCGCGACGCAAGCGACGATCTCCGGCGGCACGGGCCCGAACGGTGCGGCTCGCGCGCGCCTCCTCCCCGGCCAGGCGGGTGCGGCGATGACCGTCGACGACAATTTCGATCGTTCGTGGCGCCGCATCGGCCTCGCCCTCGATCACGGCGGCTTCACCGTCGAAGATCGCGACCGCGCCCAAGGCCTCTACTATGTCCGCTATGTCGACGCGAAGGCGGCCGCGAAGGACGAACCGGGCTTCTTCTCGAAAATCGCCGGCTGGTTCGGCCACACCGGCCCGTCGCCGGTCGGCAAATACCGCATCTCGATCAAAGCGCCCGGAGACAGCGCCACCGTCACGGTGCTGAACGACCAGGGCCAACCCGACCGCTCCGAGAACGCCCAGCACATCGTCTCGCTGTTGGTGGACGAATTGAAGTAGGCGTCGACACCGCACGCGACGAAAAAACCGCCCTCGGGCGGTTT
>JBEVLR010000213.1:0-3174 GCA_040509075.1 Burkholderiaceae bacterium
GCCGGTTCGGCCGGGCTCGCCGGGTTGCAGGCGGCGATCGACGAAGGCCTGATCGAGCGGGGGGAGCGCGTGCTGCTGATCGCGACCGGCAACGGGCTGAAGGACATCGCGAGCGCGGATCTGGCGGTGGCGCCGTCCCGGCGCAGCCTCGCCCGGTCGGTCTCGCGCCTGGAGGACTTGCCGCGCGATCTCGTCTCCGAGGCGCGCGATGCGGCACGATGAGCGATCGCGGCCGGGCGGGACGGGCGTACCATCACGGCTCGGCGAGCTCCGGCGCGTCGAGCCCGCAAAATCGTTTCGCGTGGGCGACGAACGCCTGATCAGGCGGCAACCGATCGCCTTTGTTCCCACCGCGGCCCCGAGGGTCGCCATCGTCTAGAGGAGCTGTTCCATGGATTCTTCGAAAGATGCCCCACTGGCCTTCGATACGCGCGTGATCCACGCCGGCCAGGTGCCCGACCCGTCGACCGGCGCGATCATGCCGCCCATCTACGCGACCTCCACCTACGTGCAGCAGAGTCCCGGGGTGAACAAGGGCTTCGAGTACGGGCGCTCCCACAACCCGACGCGATCGGCGCTCGAGCGCTGCATCGCCGACCTGGAAGGCGGCTCGCAGGCCTTCGCGTTCGGATCCGGATGCGGCGCGATGTCCACCGTGCTGGAGCTCATCGACGCCAATTCGCACGTGATCTCCGTGGACGACGTCTACGGCGGCACGGCCCGCCTGTTCGAACGCGTCCGCGCCCGCAGCGCCGGACACAGCTTCACCTTCCTCGACATGAGCGACCCGGCCCGCCTGGCCGCCGCCATCCGCAGCGACACGCGCCTGGTCTGGGTCGAGACGCCCACCAATCCGCTGCTGCACCTGGTCGACCTGAAGGCCATCTCCGACATCTGCCGCGCCCGCGGCGTCCTGTTCGTCGTCGACAACACCTTCGCGAGCCCCTGGGCCCAACAGCCGCTCGCGCTCGGAGCCGACATCGTCGTCCATTCGACCACGAAGTACATCAACGGCCATTCCGACGTCATCGGCGGCGTGGCGGTCGTCGGCAAACAGCCGCAGCACCGCGCGCTGTGCGAACAGCTGACGCTGCTGCAGAAGTCGGTCGGCGCCGTTCCCAGCCCGTTCGACTGCTTCCTGACGCTTCGCGGCGTCAAGACGCTGTCGTTGCGGATGGAACGCCATTGCCGCAACGCGCTCGAAATCGCCGCTTGGCTCGAGCGGCAGCCCGGCGTCAAGGCCGTTCACTATCCGGGGCTCGCGTCCCATCCCCAGCACGAGCTGGCCAAGCGCCAGATGCGCGGCTTCGGCGGCATGATCTCCGTGCTGCTCGACACCGATCTCGCCGGCGCCCGCCGGTTCCTCGAGGGCATGCAGATCTTCTCGCTCGCCGAAAGCCTCGGCGGCGTCGAAAGCCTCGTCGAGCTGCCCGCGGTGATGACGCACGCGTCCATCCCGCCGGAGCGCCGCCGCGAACTCGGCATCGGCGATTCGCTGATCCGGCTTTCCGTCGGCATCGAGGATCTCGAAGACCTGCGCGGCGACCTGGCGGCCGCGCTGGCGCGTTGCCGCGTGCCGGAGCGCGCGCCCGCCGCGAATGCCCCCGCGATCGTCGAATCGGTGGTTTGAGCGGAACGGGGCCCGGCGCCGTCGCGCGCCGCGAGGGCCCGGCTCGCCGAACCTTCAGGCCGAGGGGCGCGGCGCCGCCCGCGGCAACGTGACCGTCACCGTCGTGCCCGCCCTCGACGGCGACGTCACTTCGATGCGCCCGCCGAGGACGCTGTTCACCATGTTGCGGCACACCGTCAGCCCCAGGCCGCTGCCGCCTTCCGCTAGGCGCGTCGTGAAGAACGGCGCGAACACGTGCGGCAGGTCGGCGGCGGGGATGCCGGCGCCGTCGTCGTGCACCGTGATCCGCGCCGCGTCGCGGCCCGACGGCCAGACGCGGATGTCGATCGTGCCTTCGCGGCGGTTCGCGAAACCATGCATCACCGCGTTCTCGAGGAGTTGGCCCAGCACTTGGCCCAGCGGGCCCGGATAGCTGTCCAGCATCAGATCGGCCTCTCCGGTGACGATGAGCTCGATCGGATCCCGGCGGTGCGAAAGCCGGGTCAGCTCGACCAGCTCCCGCACCATGGCGAGCAGGTCGAAATGCCGGCGCTGATTGCTGCTCTGGTCGGCCGCGAGTTGACGGAAACCGTCGACCACGCGCTGCGTCTGGGCGATCCATTGCGCAAGCTGCTTGTGGCTGCGGTCCAGCCCCTGGACATGGCCCGTGGCCCCGTCGCCGCGGCGTTGCGCGGCGGGACCTTGCCCGTTCCCGCCGACCGCGCGGGAGTGCAGCCGCCCCAGCGCGTCGAGCTGGCCCTCCAAGGTCGACATGACCATGGTCGCGTTGCCCAGCGCGACGCTCATTTCCTCGGCGACGCCGGCGACGAGGGCTCCGAGGCCGGCGAGCTTCTCGGATCGCATCAGCTCCCGTTGCGCCATCGACAGCTGCTGCATCGCGACCGAGAGCTCGGCGTTGCGCAGCTCGGCCTCCCGCGTGCGGTCCGAAACGCGTTGTTCGAGATGTTGGTTCAGCTCGCCGAGCTCGTCCTCGCGGTCGCGCAGCCGGTGCCGCGCGTCGGCGAGCTGGTCGCGGTCGCGCACCAGCATCGCTTGCCGGATCGCGGCCAGGGCGACGACGAGCGCGGTGGCCGCATCGCAGGCCAGCTGCGCGGCCAGCGACGACGGCGCGAGCGACCGCTGCATCGTCGCCGCGAACCCCGCCCCGACGACGACGATCAACGGCAGCACGCGCGCCGCGCCGTCGCAGAGGCGATCGTGGCGCGAACCGTTGCCGCCATCGACGCGCCAGCTCGAAACGGCCAGGCCGCCGAGCAGCGCGCAGGCCGCGAACGCCGCCTCGACGCCGCCGCCGCCGGCCGGCGCGCCCGCGAGCCGCATCGCGTTCCATTCCATCCACAGTCCGCCTTGCGCCGCGAGCGCCGCCGTCAATGTCCACACCGGCCATCCGCGGCCGATGCGCAGCGGCGCCGCCAGCATGAGCCCGGCGCAGCCCGCCGCCAGCGTCAGCGCCGGGAATGCGATGGCCACGGCGAGGGCGGCCGGCGTGGCGGAGCCCCGGCCGGGCAGGTGGACGGCGAAGGCCAGCGCGACGACGGCGATCG
>JBEVLR010000214.1:0-7113 GCA_040509075.1 Burkholderiaceae bacterium
CGCGTCGTCGGCGGCGCAGGCCCGCGCGTACGTCAGCCCGTCGTTGCGCCCGGGCAGGCCGGCCGATACGCAGGCTTCCGCGCCGCATCCGATCGCCTTGGCGCCGGCCGCGCCGTCCAAGGCGTCGCCCGTCGCGCCGCCTTCCACGCCGCGTTCCGCGGCGCCCGCCGCGTCGCGCAGCCCGCCCACGCCCGCGGCGCCCCGGACGAATCCGTCGGCCGACGTCGCCGCCGCCGCGCCCGGCGATGGCCCGGCCACGGCGTCTTCCGAGGCCGCAGGCGGTGCCGCCCGCTTCGTCGTGCAGATCGGTGCGTTCGCCGATGACGCGAAGATGCGCGACGCGCGCGGCAAGGTCGAGAGACTGGGCTTGAAGACCTACACGCAATCGGTGGACACGCCGGGCGGCAAGCGGGTGCGCGTGCGCGTCGGGCCGTTCACGACGAAGGCGGAGGCCGATCGCGCCGCCGCGAAGATCAAGGCCGGCAGCCTGCCGGCGGCGGTGCTGGTGCTGTGAACCTCGATCTGCAGCAGCTCGGCTGGGTCGACTTGACGCTGCTGGCGGTGCTGTGCCTGTCCGCGCTGGTCGGGTTGTGGCGCGGGTTGACGTTCGAGCTCGTCTCGTTGCTGGGATGGCTGGTCGCGTATGTGATCGCGAATTCGATGGGGCCGTTCGTGGCCGAGAGGCTGCCGTTCGGCGATCCGGCGTCGCCGCTGCGCCTGTGGGCCGCTTACTGCGCGGTCTTCGTGTTCGTGCTCATGGCCTGCCTGCTGTTCGCCCGCCTGCTGCGAGCGCTGATTTCGGCGACGCCGCTGTCGTTCGTCGATCGCCTGCTCGGCGGCGCGTTCGGCGTGCTGCGCGGCGCGTTGATCCTGGTCATCGCGGCCACGCTGGTCATGTTGTCGCCTTTCGCGCATTCTTCGCCATGGCGGGGTTCGCACGGCGCCGTGTGGCTCGGGTTGGCGCTCGAAGCCTTGAAACCGGTGCTTCCGCGCGCGCTCAACAGGCACCTCGACGACTGAACGGCCGCCGCCGCGCGCCGGGGCCGGCGTGCCGTCCGCGGCGGACACGACAAGATCTTTCGGCATTCAAGGAAACGGAAAACCCCATGTGCGGCATCGTCGGCGTGATCTCCAAAACCCCCGTCAACCAGATGATCTACGACGCGCTGCTGCTGCTGCAGCATCGCGGGCAGGACGCGGCCGGCATCGTCACGATGCAGGGCACGAAATGCTTCATGCACAAGGCGCGCGGCATGGTGCGCGACGTGTTCCGCACGCGCAACATGCGCGCGCTGCCGGGCACGGTCGGCCTCGGCCAGGTCCGCTATCCGACCGCGGGCAACGCCTACAGCGAAGAAGAGGCGCAGCCGTTCTACGTGAACGCGCCGTTCGGCATCGTGCTCGTGCACAACGGCAACCTGACGAACGCGCACGCGCTGAAGTCGGAGCTGATCGACAAGGATCGCCGCCACATCAACACCGAGAGCGACACCGAAGTGCTGATCAACATCCTGGCGCACGAGCTCGAGAACGCCGCGCGCGGGGCGGCGCTGACGGCCGACGTCGTGTTCCAGGCCGTCGGCGCGGTGCACGAGCGCGTCAAGGGGTCGTACGCCGTCGTCGCGCTGATCGCCGGCTACGGGCTGCTCGCGTTCCGCGATCCGTTCGGCATCCGGCCGCTGATCTACGGCACCGCCGAAACCGCCGAAGGCCGCAGCGTGGTCGTCGCCAGCGAGAGCGTGGCGCTCGAAGGCACCGGCCACCAGGTCGTGCGCGACGTGCTGCCCGGGGAGGCGCTGCTCGTCGACCTGCAAGGCGATGTGCAGGCGCGGCAGTGCGCGAAGCGCCCGTCGCTGAACCCGTGCATGTTCGAGTACGTCTACCTGGCGCGCCCCGATTCGGTCATCGACGGCATTTCCGTCTACCAGGCGCGCCTGAACATGGGCGAAACGCTGGCGCAGCGCCTGATCTCCACGATGCCGCCGTCGGACATCGACGTCGTGATCCCGATCCCGGAATCGAGCCGGCCCTCGGCGATGCAGCTGGCGCAGAAGATCGGCAAACCCTACCGCGAAGGCTTCGTCAAGAACCGCTACGTCGGCCGCACGTTCATCATGCCGGGCCAGTCGGTTCGCAAGAAGTCGGTGCGCCAGAAGCTCAACGCGATCGGCGTCGAGTTCAAGGGCCGCAACGTGCTGCTGGTCGACGATTCGATCGTGCGCGGCACCACGTCGCGGGAGATCGTGCAGATGGCGCGCGAGGCCGGCGCCCGCAAGGTCTACATGGCGTCGGCGGCGCCGCCGGTCAAGTATCCCAACGTGTACGGCATCGACATGCCCACGCCCGAAGAGCTGATCGCCTCCGGCCGCACCCAGGACGAGATCCGCGAATTCATCGGCGCCGATGCGCTGGTCTACCAGGACATCGACGCGATGAAGCGGGTGGTGGGCAAGCTCAACGCCGGCGTCGCGAGCTTCGAGGCTTCTTGCTTCGACGGCCGCTACATCACCGGCGACGTGAGCATCGACGATTTCAAGGCGATCGAGGCGCAGCGGCGCTCGCAGCGCGACGAGGAGGAGGATCCGGCGCGGTCGCGGCTGGCGCTGCAGAACGCCGCGGAGTGATCCCGCCGCATGACCGCCCCGCCGAGGCCTCCGCGCCCCGAATTCCCCGCCGACGCCCGCCCGCGCGGCGACGGCACCAAGACGACCTGACTCCCGGAACGGCGCCGCCGGGCGCCGCTGCATGATGACCGCCGCATCCCCCATCCGCACCCGCATCGCCCCGTCGCCGACGGGCTTCCTGCATTTGGGCACCGCCCGCACCGCGCTCTATTCCTGGGCCTTCGCGCGCCATCATGGCGGCGAGTTCCTGCTGCGCATCGAGGACACCGACGTCGCGCGCTCGACGCAAGAGTCGGTCGACCAGATCATCGCATCGATGCGCTGGCTCGGCCTGGGCTACGACGAAGGCCCGATCCACCAGATGCAACGCCTCGAGCGCTACGGGATGGTGGTCGACCAGCTGATCGCGCGAGGCCGGGCCTACCGCTGCTGGTGCACGCCGGCCGATCTCGAGAAGATGAAGGCCGACCAGGAAGCCCGCGGCGAGAAGCGGCGCTACGACGGCACTTGGCGCCCGCGGCCCGGCAAGACGCTGCCGGCCGTCCCGGAGGGCGTCGCGCCGGTGGTCCGGTTCGCGAACCCGGTCGACGGCGACGTGACCTGGGACGATCTCGTCAAGGGCCCGATCACGATCGCCAACCGCGAGATCGACGACCTGATCATCCTGCGCGACGACGGCGTCCCGACCTACAACTTCGCCGTCGTCGTCGACGACTGGGACATGCGCATCAGCCATGTGTTCCGCGGCGACGAGCACATCAACAACACGCCCTGGCAGATCAACCTGTTCGCCGCGCTGGGCGTCGCGCCGCCCAGTTTCGGGCACCTGCCCATCATCCTGGGCGACGACGGCCAGAAGTTGTCGAAGCGCCGCGGCGCCGTCAGCGTGACCGCGTACGAAGACGAAGGCTACCTGCCCGAGGGCATGAACAACTACCTCGCGCGGCTGGGCTGGAGCCACGGCGACGACGAGCTCTTCACCGTCGGACAGATGGTGTCGTGGTTCGACGGCTCGCACTTGTCCAAGAGCCCCGCGCAGTGGGATCCGGCCAAGCTCGCGTGGGTCAATGCGCACCACATGAAGCAGGCCGACGACGCCCGGCTCGCGGCGCTGGTGGCGCGGCAGTTGCGCAAGAAGGGCATCGCGGCCGACGACGACGCGGCGATGGCCGCGCGTTGCGCGCTGTTCAAGGATCGCTGCAGCACCACGGTGGAACTCGCCGACTGGGTCTCGATGTTCTTCGCCGACGTCGCGCCCGCCGCTGCCGACGTCGATCAGCACGTCACCGACGCCGCGAAAGCCGCGCTGCGCACGCTGCGCGACAAGCTCGCGACGGCCGCGTGGGACAAGGCGTCGGTGGCCGCCGCGATGAAGGAGACCCTGGCCGCGCACGGCCTCAAGATGCCGCAGCTCGCGGTGCCGCTGCGCCTGATGGTGTGCGGACGCGCGCAGACGCCGTCGATCGATGCCGTGCTGGCGCTTTTCCCACGCGAACTCGTGCTCGACCGCTTGCGTGGCGTCTGATTTCTGGCCTATACTAGCTGTCTTCGCTTTTGACCGCGCGGTTTTTCTTCGGCAAAACCTTCAGAGAAATCCCGGAAAAGAATTCCCGGGGTGGACGAAGTAGGCGACCGGGGAGAATTTGGGGGTATAGCTCAGCTGGGAGAGCGCTTGCATGGCATGCAAGAGGTCAGCGGTTCGATCCCGCTTACCTCCACCAAACTGCTTCGAGCAGCCGGGTGACGCGCGGTCAAAAGTGGGTGAAAGATCTGACCCCTTCGTCTAGAGGCCTAGGACACGACCCTTTCACGGTTGTAACAGGGGTTCGAATCCCCTAGGGGTCGCCAGCGAAAGTTGGCACAAGTTGTGGCACCGCTTGGAGCGCAAGCTCGAAGTTGCCAACCACGCGGAGTGGTAGTTCAGTTGGTTAGAATACCGGCCTGTCACGCCGGGGGTCGCGGGTTCGAGTCCCGTCCACTCCGCCAAATACGAAACCGGGTTGCAGTCGCGAGATTGCAGCCCGTTTTTCTGCGCGCTCGTCCAGGCTTGTGGCCCTGCACTCCATTTGCAAGTGGGCTGCCGGCAATCGCAGGTGCCAAGTGCCGATGGCTGCGCCCATCCCGCCTTGCCGTGATGTCGTTGACCGGGCGGCCTGTGGCGTGGCTGCAGTCGCGCCGCCGCACGGCGCTGCCGTCGCCGGCTCGAGCACGCGCCGCGGCGGGCCAAACCCTTGTCGCAGGGGTCAGAAGCGTCGAAAAGCGGCACCAAGTCGCACCTGATGGTTGCCCGATCGAGACTTCCCTTCAAATCGGCGAGCGTTGTCAGGCCGTACATCCGGCATGAGATATCCGAATCCATTGAACGAATCGGCGCGCATCGCCGCGTTGCAGGCGTTGTTCGTGCTCGACAGCGCCCCGGAACCCGTGTTCGACTCGATCGTCCGTTTCGCCGCCCAGGCCTGCGGAGCGCCCATGGCCGCGCTGACGCTGATCGACGCGGACCGTCAGTGGCTCAAGGCCTGCGTCGGCATCGAAGGCGTCAGCCAGACGCCGCGCGAGGAATCGTTCTGCACCCACACGATCCTCGCGGACGCCATGCTCGAGGTGGCCGACGCGACGCTCGATGCGCGCTTCGCCCATTACCCGACCGTGGCCGGCGAATCGGGCGTGCGCTTCTACGCCGGCGTGCCGCTGATCCTGCCCAACGGCGAACGGGTGGGCGCGCTGTGCGTGGTGGACGCCCGCGTCCGGCGCCTGGACGAGGCCCAGGCCGCGACCTTGCGATCGATGGCGGAGATGGCCGTCAATGCGCTGTTGATGCGGCGCGACCTGCTCGCGCAGGCGATCTCGGCGCGTTCGGAATACGAATCGGCGCTGGCCGCCAGCGAGGCCGAATACGCCGACTTGTACGCGAACGCGCCCTGCGGCTACCACTCGATCGACGCGAACGGCGTGGTCGTGCGGATGAACGACACGGAGCTGCGCTGGCTGGGCCGCACGCGCGAGGAAGTGATCGGCAAGATGCATATCCTGGAGGTGCTGACGCCCGAAGGCGTCGAGGTCTTCCAACGCAACTTCCCGCTGCTCAAGACGGCCGGCCGCCTCGACGATATCCAGTTCGACCTCGTCGCGAAGGACGGCACGCGCCGCAGCGTGCTGGGCAGCGCCACCGTGATCCGCGACGGCGACGGCAATTTCCTGATGACCCGCACCGCCACCTTCGACATCACCGAGCTGTGCAGCGTCAAGGCCGAACACCGGAAGCTGACGGCCGAACGCCAGGCGATCCTCGATACCGATCTGGTCGGCGTGATGAAGGTCCGGGGCGGCCGCATCGCCTGGTGCAACCGCGGCCTGGAGACCCTGTTCGGCGTCGGCCCGGGCGAACTCACCGGCGAGTCCGTGCGGCAGCTGCTGGCCACCGACAAGGCCTACGATTTCATCATGCGCCACGGTTATCCGAACCTGCGCGTGGGGGAGGTCTGCAGCACCGAGATCCGCATGATGCGCCGCAACGGCACCACGATCTGGGTGGCGCTGCGGGCGACCGCGACGCCCGACAGCCCGCGCGATCCGATCTGCATGATCGTGGACATCACCAGCCGCAAGCGCGCCGAGGAGCTGCGCCTGCGGGCCGCCGAGCTGGAGGCCGAGAACCGGCAACTGATCGAGACGGGCCGCGTCAACAGCCTGTTCCTGGCCAACATGTCGCACGAGCTCTACACGCCGCTCAACGCGATCATCGGCTACGCGCACGTGCTGCAGTCGGGGGTCTATACGGCCGACTCGCCCAAGTTCTCCCGCTACCTGGGCCAGATCGGCCAAAGCGGGCAGCACCTGCTGGAGCTGATCCGCACCATGCTCAACTTCGCCGACGCCGAATCGGGCAAGTTCGCGCTGCGGCCCGAGCCCGTGGTGGTGGCGGACGTGGCCCGCGACGTGATCGACATGTTCCACCTGGAAAGCCGCAAGAAGGGCATCAGCATGTCGATGGCGGTCGACCCGGCGATCGGCGAAGTCGCGGTCGACGAGCGCCGCCTCGCGCAGGTGGTGTCGCTCTACCTTTCCAACGCCATCAAGTTCTCCCCCGCCGACAGCCCGGTCGAGCTGCGCATCCGCGCCGACGGGACGGATCGCTTCCGCATCGAGGTGGCCGACCGCGGCATCGGCATCGCGCCGGAAGACATCCCGCGCCTGTTCGTGCCGTTCCGGCAGTTGAACCAGGGCGGCACGAAGCCCCACGGGGGCGCCGGGCTGAGCCTGGCGTTGGCCAAGCGCCTGGCGCGGGCGCAAGGCGGCGATGTGGGCGTCGAGAGCCGGCGCGGCGACGGCAGCGTCTTCTGGATCGCGCTGCCGCGGGTGCCGGCGACTTCCTGAGGCTTCAGGTTTCGGTGCGCGCCGCCGATACAACGGGCAGGAGCACACGATGACCGTCCTCGACCGGCGCCAACCCGACCCCGCAGATGAAATGACCGCCGCCGCCGCGGCG
>JBEVLR010000215.1:0-7664 GCA_040509075.1 Burkholderiaceae bacterium
AGCCTGGACGCCCGTGTCAACGAGGCCGGCGTGATCAGCTACCCGCTGCTCGGGCGCATCGCGCTCGGCGGCCTGACGGTCAACGCCGCGGAAGCGCATCTCGCGCAGGCGCTGAAGAAGGGCGAGATCGTCAAGGACCCGCAAGTCATCATCGTCGTGACCAACGTGCGCGCCAACCAGGTCAACGTGCTGGGCCAGGTGGGCCGGCCGGGCCGCCTGCCGCTCGATCTCGCGGGCATGCGCCTGACCGAGGTGCTCGCGCTGGCGGGCGGCGTCGTCGCCGGCTCCGGCTCGGACACGATCGTGCTGATCGGCCAGCGCAACGGCCAGTCGTACCGCTACGAAGCCGACCTGCCCAAGATCTTCGCCCCGGGCGGCAGCAACGACGACATCGTCGTGATGCCAGGCGACACGATCTGGGTCGACCGCGCGCCGCAGATCTATGTCTACGGCGAGATCCAGCACCCCGGCATCCAGCGCCTGGAGCGCGGCATGACGGTCATGCAGGCCGTCGCCGCGGGCGGCGGCGCGACCCCGCGCGGCACGCTGAAAGGCCTGCGCGTCAGCCGCCGCGCGGCGGACGGCCACATCGACACGATCGAGCCGAAGATGGAAGACAACCTCAAGGATGGCGACGTCATGTTCATCCGCGAGAGCCTGTTCTGACGACCGGGGAACCGCAATGAATCTGTCCCATCTCCTGGCCGTCCTGCGGGCGCGCTGGTTGGCCGCCCTGATCGTGTTCGTGCTGGTGTTCGCCGCCGCGATCGCCTATGTCGCGACCGCCACGCGCGTGTACTCGGCCACCGCGTCGCTGCTGATCGACGCGAAGCCCGATCCCGTCAGCTCGCTGCTGTACGGCGGCGCGGCGACGCCGTCGCTGATCAACACGCAGCTGGAAATCCTGCGCAGCGACCGCGTGGCGTTGCGCGTGATCCAGAACCTGAAGCTGGCGGAGACGGCCGACATGCGGGCCGCCTGGGAACGGGGCGGACGCAGCGGCGGCACGCTGCAGGAATACCTGACGGGCTTCATCGAGAACGGGCTGGAAGTGAAGGCGTCGTCGCCGGGCAGCAACGTGATCGTGATCGGCTACCGGTCGACCGACCCGAACTTCGCGGCCACGGCCGCCAATGCTTACGTGCAGGCCTATCTGGAGACCTCGATCGAGCTGCGCGTCGATCCGGCCAAGCAGTACACGGGCTTCTTCAACGACCAGCAGAAGACGGCGCGCGATGCGTTGGAGCTCGCCCAGAACAAGCTGTCGGCGTTCCAGAAGGAGAAGGGCATCATCGGGACCGACGACCGCTTCGACATGGAAATGAGCCGTTTGACCATGCTGACGTCGGAACTGGTCGCGACGCAAGGGCAGTCCGTGAGCGCGGCGACGCGCCACAACCAGGTCGGCAACGCGAACCAGATGTCCGAAGTGCTGGGCAGCGGCATCGTCAGCGGGCTCAGGAGCGAGCTCGCCTCGGCCGAGCTGAAGCTGCAGGAAGTGTCCGCGCGCTACGGCGACAGGCATCCGCAGGTGCAGGACGCGCGCGCCGCCGTCGCCGCGCTCAAGGCGAAGCTGGCGAGCGCGACCAACGACGTGACCGGCGCGGTCGGCGTCGACGCGAAGGTCAGCCGCGAGCGCGAAAGCGAGATCAGGGCATCGCTCGAGGCGCAGCGGGCCAAGGTGCTGCAGCTGAAGGAGACGCGCGACCAGGGCGCCAACCTGCAGCGCGACGTCGACAACGCGCAGCACGCCTACGATCTCGTCTACACCCGCGCGACCCAGACGAACATCGAAAGCCAGAACCGCCAGAGCAATGCGACGGTCATCAGCCAGGCGACGGCGCCGTCCCGGCCCTCGTCGCCGAAGGTGTTCGCGGGCCTGCTGATGGGCTTCATCGGCGCGCTGGGCCTCGGGCTGGCGTTCGCATTCGTGCTCGAACAGTTCGACAAGCGGCTGCGCACCGCGTCCGACGCGATCGATTTCCTCGGCCTGCCGGTGATCGGCATCCTGCCCAGCCCGTCGATGAACCGCCGCCTCAGGGGCCAGATGGCCCAGATCCAGGAACGTTTGATCTCCGGGCGGCGGCTGCCGGCGCCCGACAAAGGGCAAGCATGAGCACCGCGGTCCGCAGTCTGCAGGATCGTCAGGGCATCGCCGCCCGGCCGTCTAGAGGCGATCGCACCGTGGGCCGCGCAGGCCGGAGGATAGTTCAGTGAACGAAAAAATCGAGGGGCCCGAGCTCGTCATCGGGGAAGGGCAGCCGGCGGAGACCGGGGGCAGGGCCAAGGCCATCGGCGAGCTGATCCAGGATGCGAGGAACCTGTCGGCGGACGATCTCGACCGCATCGTCCGCTACCAGCGCGAAAACGACCTGCGCTTCGGCGAGGCCGCCATCGCGTTGGGCTTGGCCGACACCGAGGACGTGCTGCAGGCGCTGGCGCAGCAATTCAAGTATGCGTATGCCGACGAGGAATCGCGCAAGAGCGCGCCGGAGCTCGTGATGCTGAACCAGCCGTTCGGCCACCAGGCCGAGGCGTTCCGCGCGATCCGTAGCCAGATCCTGATGCGCACGCAGACGGAGTCCAAGGGCCAACGTCGCCCGCTCGCGATCGTCAGCACCGACAGCGGCGACGGCAAGACCTTCTTCTGCGCCAACCTCGCGGTCGCGCTCGCCCAGCTGGGCAGCAAAGTCGTGGTCATCGATGCCGACATGCGCGGCGCGCGCCTCGACCAGGTGTTCGGCGTGCAGGGCTCGACGGGCCTGTCGGGCGTGCTCTCGGGCCGCGGCGGCAAGGGCGTCGTGAAGTCGGTGCCCGGCATCCCGAACCTGTACGTGATCCCCGTCGGCGTGCAGCCGCCGAACCCGCTCGAACTCGTCGAGGGGCCGTCGTTCGGCATGCTGCTGCGCGAAGTCTCGATCAAGTTCGACCACGTGATCGTCGATACGCCGGCCGCCGTCTACGGCAGCGACGGCGTGGTGATCGCGTCGCGCTGCGGTTCGGCGCTGGTCATCACCCGCAAGGATCAGAACAAGGTGCCGCGCCTGCAGGAGATGGTCGCGTCGCTGCAAGCCGGGCAGGTTCGCCTGACCGGCGTGATCATGAACGATCTATGAGCGCCCCCAGGCCCGCCGAGCCGTCCGCCCCCCGCGGGGAGATGAGGAAAGTGGCAGAGCCGCATTTCCCGATGCGCACCCCCGGGCGGGGTTGCCGCCGCCTCCCGAGGGGGTTGGGCCGGGTGGCGGAGCCACATCGGCTCGAGAGCGCGCGATGACCGCGCTGCGGCGTGCGACCGCCCCCGGGACGATCCCATGGTGGACCTGCGTGCTGGGGCTGTTGGCGCTGTACGTGCCGACGGTCGTCGACCTGGTCCGCAACATCTGGTCGACCGAGGAGCAGAGCCAGGGCCCGATCGTGCTGGCCATCGCCGTCTGGCTGATCTGGCGCGCCTGGCCGAAGATCGACGACCAGGCCGCGAGCGCGCCTCGCCCGGCCACCGCTTGGGTGCTGATCGCCGTGGCGCTGCTGTTCTACGTTTTCGGCCGATCGCAACGCATCCTCAGCGCGCAAACGCTGTCGGTGCTGTTCCTGCTGCCCGGCGTCGTGTTGCTGCTGCGCGGCCCGAAGCAACTGGCCGCGGGGTGGTTCGCGCTGTTCTTCATGGTGTTCCTGGTGCCGCTGCCCGCCACGATGGTCGATTCCATCACTCAGCCCCTGAAGCTGGCGGTGTCGAGCGTGGCCACCACCATCCTGTTCGGCGCGGGCTATCCGATCGCGCGCACCGGCGTCATCCTGCAGATCGGCCAGTACCAGCTGCTCGTGGCCGATGCGTGCGCGGGCCTGCATACGCTGTTCTCGCTCGAGGCGATGGGCCTGCTCTACCTGAACGTCGTGCGCCACACGTCCGTGCTGCGCAACATCGCGCTGGCCATCCTGATCGTGCCGATCTCGTTCGCGGCCAACGTCATCCGCGTGATGGTGCTGGCGCTGATCACCTACCATTTCGGCGACGAGGCGGGGCAGGGCTTCCTGCACGGCTTCGCCGGCCTGGTGCTGTTCATGACCGCGCTGATGTTCATCATCGCCACCGACAGCGGCCTGCGTTGGTTCGCTTCCAAGATGCACGGGGAGCTTGGCCATGCATGATCCGGCGTTGAACCGGCGCGCGGCGATCGCCGCCATGCTCATGGCGCTGGCCGCGGCGGGCGGCCAGGCCATGGTGCCGACGCGGCGGATGGCGCAAGAACGCGGCGCATTCAAGCTGGAAGCGCTCGTGCCGGCCCGCTTCGGGAGCTGGCGCGTCGACGACCGCGCGGCCGCCGGCGTCGTCGATCCGTCGACCGAGGCGATGCTGAACAAGCTCTACAGCCAGATCCTGAACCGCGTCTACGTCGACGATGCGGGCAACCGCATCATGCTGTCGATCGCCTACGGCGGCGATCAGGCCGACGACAGCGTCCAGCTCCACTATCCGGAAGTCTGCTATCCCGCGCAGGGCTTCCGCGTGAAGGGCAACCGGGTCGACCAGGTGACGATGGCGCAGGGCTCGATCCGCGTGCGGCGGCTCGAAACCCAGTTCGGAGACAACCGTTTCGAGCCGGTCACCTATTGGACGATCGTCGGCGACCGGCAAAGCCTGGGCGGGTGGGACCGCAAGATCTCGGAGATCCGCCATGGCTTGCGCGGAGAGATCGTCGACGGCTTGCTGTTCCGCATCTCCAACATCGACCGCAACGCGGCCGAAGCCTTCGAGGCGCAGGACAGGTTCATCCGCGACGTGGTGGCGGCGATGACGCCCGCGGCGCGGCGGCAGCTGGCCGGACTGGGCTGAGCCCGCTTCCCGTTGCCCGTTCCCGGCCTGTTCCCTATTGGATGACGCCGATCTCCACGAGGGTGTTGTCCTCGAGCCATTCGGCCACCGGGGCCCCGACCTCGTCGGCGACGGCCTGATTCCAGAACGGCGACGCGCACAGCACTTCCATGTCGATGCCGTCCAGGGTCTGCCGCGCCAGGACGGCGCCGATGAACATGGCGCGCGCCCGGTCGACGATGCCCCAGGCCTTCGTGGTTCCGGTGGCGCACTGCAGTTCGAGCAGGAACGCTTCCCTGGCCGCGCCGTCGGCGGTCTTGTCCTCCATCCAGGGCAGCGCTTCGGCCAATTCGACGTCTTTCAGGAGGATCTCGGCGAGTTCCCGAAGCTTGGTCGGCACCAGCGGGACGACGCTGAACCGTTCAGTGTCGAATCTCGGGACGTTCGACCGCTTCTCGGCGATCCGGTAGGCCCGCTTCTGCTGCATGGATGGCGCTCCCCAAGCAAATTGCAGCAGGATAAGCGGCGCTCCCGTCGACGGCGGGGGATGCCCGAAGCGACTCGCGCTGGAGCGAAGTGCCGGACGCGGGCTGGGGCGAGGCGCCGTTCGCCGAGGGGCTGTCCGACAGCCCGGCTCTGCGAATGGCCCCGGCCGGTCACCGCGGCAGCCGTCCGAACCGTTCCACCCGCGTCGAGCCTGAGCGCCTTGCTTTCGCCCTGATCGGGAGGTGGTGGGCATCGACCGTGTTGCGATGCCAGCATCCGACGCCGTCCAAATCTTCGCTCATCGGGTTGATCGCGCCTGTTCGCCGTCGCCGCACTTCGTTTGACGACGATTTTCTTCGTGCCCGTCTCAAACCGTGGCCCTGCCCAGTTTTCAAATGGCGGCATCTCACCTCAGGTTCGCGCTCAACAACGTGCCAGTCGATTTTTCATCTTCTTCAGAAAACAGGATCGTTGCCTCGACGGACGAAGCGAAGCCGCGGCTGGATTGCGCGGCCGATGAACATGTCCAGCCTGGTTCCACGTTCGGGGGCGCCGAACGCTTGGCGATGATGGGCCTCAAGACCTTGAAGGAAGCCGGCTTTGGAATGGCATGGGCGTCCGTGGCCAGTCAACCGGTCTTCAGGCATCGAACCGGCTTGAAGACCATGTTGCTGACGTTGCTGGGCGCAGGCAGTCTTCCACTCGTTGCCGCTGGCGCGAAAGGGCCTGCAACGGGATTGTCATTCACGCGGATGGATGTCGATCCGATCAAACTTTCCCTGGAAATCACCGATGGGACAGGGGCATTGAATGCGACTGCCGTCGGGATCAAAAGGCAGGAAGTATCGATTCGATCGATGTTCGATGCCACGAACATCGCTTCGACCTGTCGGCAACTGGGCAAAGAAAGTGAAATTGGCAACCAAGTGGCGTGGCTGCAGCAATGCTTGTCGACGTCCGGCCTCGACGAGGAGGAGTTCAGGAAGCCGACTGAACCGGAAATGGGCATGGTCAACGATGCGGTCTATGAATTCGCGCTGGACTATGAAAAATTTAAGACCGTGATTCAGGACCAAAGCATTTCCGGCGGCGTCCTTTTGCCGCCCGCCGTCGCGTTCAGGAAGCGCGACGACAAAGAGTCAGCAGAATGCCATATATGGAAATCCGGCAGCGTGCCCTTGTCGAGGATGGTGGTGCTGAATGAACGCACGAAACCTGAAGAAATAAAACACAAACTTGTGCACGGACATACGCATGAGTCCGTGAATATATTCTTTCGTGAAAATCCAAAACTAAAGAAAATATTTTTTGAAGCAATCACCCTGTACATCAATAGAAAAACCTTATCAAAATATTCCAACCAGGGTATATTGAAGCGCGAATTGAATTCGCATCGAATCATTGAGGATCTATTGCTGCATTCCGAGATCGTTCCGACCCTCGACGACGCGGCTCAAGCCGGGTTTCGCTTTCTGCAGGACGTCTTTTATACCGTAGATGGCCAAGTCGGGTCGAAGTTGATCGCGGGAATGCTCGCCGATGCGGATCGGGCCGAAATCGGCGCGAAATCGAAGATTTGGGGTGTGAGTGCAGAGCAAAAAATCTTCGCCTTGAGTGCCACCTTAGGCTGTTTGTTGTTTGCCATTCATAAATGGAAGAATTCCGCTGTGGGCAAGGCGGAAATACCGGAAAGATCGCTGATATCTTCAACCCCCGTCGAGCCGCTGGATGAGGGCTGGGTCGATATCGAGGTAGAAATGGATTGCCACAAGGAGTTGCAGCAGGCGGTAGATGACCTGGAACTGTCTGTTTCCAGCCCGATCCCGAAAGATATATCGAGCTACTTGTTCCATACTTACGCATCAAAAACGCTGGCCATCGTGATCGATGTCGTCGCGGGAAGTCCTTCTTCCTATCAGATGTCGAACGAATCGATGAAATCCAAGGCGACGCGTGAAATCTATGACGCCGCCAATCGCTACATGATGAAACTGCCGCGTTCGCTCACCGCGGCAGATTGGAAAGTCTTATATCAGGATACGATAGGAAGCAATCCATTTTTTCAGCGCCGGGAAGAGAAATTGCATCCCAAGGCACGGGAAGGCTTGCAGCGATTGAGAACGGCCATGGTTCGCGTGATGTCGGGCGAAATGATCACCACCAAGCAGCCCGCACCGGGCGCACGGACCGGCGACAGCGCTTTCAAGCTGGCACACATGAAGGAGCTGTTCGAACGGTACGACCTTCTCCTCAACATGCCCACGGAGCGTCAGATCGTCGATTTCAACGAAGTTCTCGTCGAACCCAAGGAGAAATATTTAAAATTGGTCGCAAAGCGCTTGAATTTGATTGGAAAAACCCGTTTCGA
>JBEVLR010000216.1:0-3209 GCA_040509075.1 Burkholderiaceae bacterium
ATCGGCAAGGGCTCGCCGAACCGCGCCGGCACCGCCAAGGCGCACGGCGAAGCCCTCGGCGACGCCGAGATCGCGCTGACGCGCGCCGCGCTCGGCTGGGACGCGCCGCCGTTCGAGGTGCCGGCCGACATCGCCGCCGCCTGGAACGCCGAGGCGGCCGGCGCCCGGGCGCCGGCCGCCGGGAACGACGCGTTCGACGCCTACAAGACCTCGTCGCCCGAGCTCGCCGCCGAACTGCTGCGCCGCGTCGCCGGCGAGCTGCCCGCCGATTTCGCGGAGATCGCCGCCGACGCCGTGGCCGCCGCGCACGGCAAGGCCGAAACCGTCGCCAGCCGCAAGGCCAGCCAGCTCGCGCTCGAGGCTTTCACCGCCGCGCTGCCCGAGATGCTCGGCGGCTCGGCCGACCTGACGGGCTCGAACCTGACCAACACCCGCGGCACGCCGCCGCTGCGCTTCGGCGCGGACGGCGAAGTCGTGCGCACGGACGGGAAAATCGGCCGCCACATCAATTACGGCGTGCGCGAATTCGGCATGGCCGCGATCATGAACGGCGTCGCGCTGCACGGCGGCTTCGTCCCGTACGGCGGCACCTTCCTCACGTTCAGCGACTACAGCCGCAACGCGATCCGCATGGCCGCGCTGATGAAGCGCCGCGTCATCCACGTGTTCACGCACGACTCGATCGGCCTCGGCGAGGACGGGCCGACGCACCAGTCGGTCGAACACGCGGCGAGCCTGCGCCTGATCCCGGGGCTCGACGTCTGGCGCCCCGCCGACACGGTCGAGACGGCCGTCGCGTGGACGATGGCGCTGGTGCGCAAGGATCGCCCGAGCGCGCTGCTGCTGTCGCGCCAGAACCTGCCTTACTGCCCCAAGCAGGACGCCGACGTGATCACGCAGGGCGCCTACGTGCTGTCCGATCCGGGCGAGGTCGGCCTGCGCCGCAAGCCGCAGGTCGTGCTGATGGCGACCGGCTCCGAAGTCCACCTGGCGCTGCAGGCCCAGGAGGCCCTGGCGCGGCTGAAGATCGCCGCCCGCGTCGTCTCGGCGCCGTGCACCAGCGTGTTCGACCGCCAGAGCGAGTCGTACAAGGTGCAGGTGCTGCCGCGCGGCGTGCCGCGCGTGGCGATCGAAGCCGGCGTCACCGACGGCTGGTGGAAGTACGGCTGCGCCGCCGTCGTGGGCCTGGATCGCTTCGGCGAGTCGGCGCCCGCGCCGGACCTGTTCAAACTGTTCGGCTTCACCGTCGAGAACGTCGTGGCCGTCGCCCGCGAGGTCCTCGGCCGATGATCCCCGCCTCCTGATCCTTTTTTTGACTGAGAGAGCATCGACATGACCATCAAGATCGGCATCAACGGCTTCGGCCGCATCGGACGCATGGTGTTCCGCGCGGCCGTGCAGAATTTCCAGGACATCGAGATCGTCGCGATCAACGACCTGCTCGAACCCGACTACCTGGCCTACATGCTCAAGCACGATTCGGTGCACGGCCGCTTCAAGGGCGAGGTCGCCGTCGACAACGACACGCTGATCGTCGACGGCAAGCGCATCCGCCTGAGCGCCGTCAAGGATCCGTCGCAGCTGAAGTGGGGCGAGGTCGGCGCCGACGTCGTGATCGAATCGACCGGCCTGTTCCTGACCAAGGAGACCGCGCAGAAGCACCTCGACGCCGGCGCGAAGAAAGTGATCCTGTCGGCGCCGTCGAAGGACGACACGCCGATGTTCGTCTTCGGCGTCAACGACAAGACCTACGCCGGCCAGGCGATCATCTCGAACGCGTCGTGCACGACGAACTGCCTGGCGCCGGTCGCCAAGGTGCTCAACGACGCCTTCGGCATCAAGCGCGGCCTGATGACCACCGTGCACGCCACGACCGCGACGCAGAAGACCGTCGACGGCCCGTCGAACAAGGACTGGCGCGGCGGCCGCGGCATCCTCGAGAACATCATCCCGTCGTCGACCGGCGCGGCCAAGGCCGTCGGCGTGGTGATCCCCGAGCTCAACAAGAAGCTGACCGGCATGTCGTTCCGCGTGCCGACGTCCGACGTCTCGGTGATCGACCTGACCGTCGAGCTCGTCAAGGAAGCCAGCTACGACGACATCTGCGGCGCGATGAAGGCGGCCTCGCAAGGCGCGATGAAGGGCGTCCTCGGCTACACGGAGGAGAAAGTCGTCTCGACCGATTTCCGCGGCGAGCCGATGACCTCGGTGTTCGACGCGGACGCCGGCATCGCGCTCGACAAGACCTTCGTGAAGGTCGTCGCGTGGTACGACAACGAATGGGGCTATTCGAACAAGGTGCTCGAAATGGCGCGGGTCGTTTCCGCCTGAACCACGATCCGGCGCAGGCGCTGCGCGGCCCGGTGTCCATAACCTTTGGGAGAGTGCGATGGCACGCTTGAGCCGGCTGCTGAGTGCGGCGATCCTGGGAGCGGCGGCCGCCACGGCGGTCGCCACCGTCGCGGTGACGCACGAATCCGCGCGCGTGCACCGCTCGCCGGCGGCGGCGGCGTCCGAATCCACGCGGTCCGGGCGCGTCATCGTCAAGTTCAAGGCGTCGAGCCGGACGATGGCGCAGGCGGTCTCGCAGGCGAACGGGGTTTCGGGCCCGCTCGCCGCGTCCGCGCTCGGGTCGCGCCTCGGCCTGGCGCTGCGCGACGGCCGCGCCCTCGGCGCCCGCACCCAGGTGATGACGGCTTCGGGCGTGAGCTCCACCACGCTGGCGGAGGCGCTCGCGCAAGATGCCGACGTCGAATGGGCGGTGGTCGATCACCGGCGCTACATCCAGGCGGCGCCGGTCGACGATCCGCTGTACCCGAACGGCGTGACCACGCCGTCGGCGCCCGCCGTCGGGCAGTGGTACCTGCGCGCGCCCGAAGCGGCGGTCGAGGATCCGACGGGCGCCCTCGCGGTCGCCAGCATCAACATCGAGCCGGCGTGGGCGATCACGCACGGCTCCAGCGCCATCGTGATCGCCGACGTCGACACCGGCATCGCGCCGCACCCCGAGCTGACCGGCAGCGTGGATCCCTCCAGCGCCGACAGCAAGGTGTTCCCGGCGACGTTCCCCGGCACCACGGCGAGCACGCCGTACGGCTACGACTTCGTCGGCTACGCGGCGGAATCGGGCACGAACAACAGCGTCCTGCTGGCGACGGCCAACGACGGCAGCTTCGACGACCCCGACCCGTCCGACCCCGGCGACTGGG
>JBEVLR010000217.1:0-9241 GCA_040509075.1 Burkholderiaceae bacterium
CGTTGGCGGGCCATGCGGCGCGGCGCATCTTCGGCACTTACGTGGCCGCGCGCGCGGCCTTCGGCGCCGCGCTCATGGTCGCCATCATGCTGATGGGCGCCGCGTCGGGACATTACCTGATCGCGCCGCTGACGCTGTGCAGCGCCTATGTCGTCCAAGCTTTCGCCTGGTGGCTGACCGATCAGATGCGCATCGTCTCGGCGCTGCAGTCGGCGCGGTGGCAATGGTGGATGACGATCGGCGTCGACCTGCTCGTGTTCGGCGCGATCCATTGGAACGATCCGGCCTCGCCGCTGAACTTCGCCGCGCTGCTGGTGCTGCCGGTGCTGATGGCCGGCATCCTGACGCCGCGGCTGCCCGCGCTCGCGACGGCCGCGGGCGTCGCGCTGATGCTGCTGGCCGCGGTCGGGCGCCTGGCCGGCTCGGTGCCCGATTCGGCCGGGATGATGTCGCAGGCCGGCTTGAGCGGCGTCGGCCTGTTTCTCGTGGCGTTGCTGGCCGGCGAGCTGTCCATGCGGCTGGCGCACGAGGAGCGGACGGCGCGCGACAACCGCGAACGCGCGCGCCAGCAAGCCCAGCTGAGCCGCCTGGTGATCGAGGACATGAACGACGGCGTGCTCGTGATAGACCGCCAGCTGCGCGTGCGGGCCGCCAACCCGTCGGCGCGCCGCCTGCTCGCGGCCGACGTCGAGCGCTGCCCGTCGCCGCCGTTCTCGTTGCGCCTGCATCCGGGTTGGATCGTGCTGGCCCATGAAGTCGAGAGCGCATTCCGCCGCGGCCATTGGCCGACGGCGCCGCTCGACCTGAACGTGCTGCTGGAAGACAACGCGCGCCGCGCGCTGCACGTCCGCGGGCGTTTCACGCGCAGCCGCTCGGATGCGGGCCAGTCCGCCGAGGCCGCGCCCGCCGACGAACCGCTGTGCGTGCTGTTCATCGAAGAGTTGCGCATGGTGCAGGCGCGGCTGCGGCAGGAGAGGCTGGCGGCGATGGGGCGCATCTCGGCCGGCGTTGCGCACGAGATCCGCAACCCGCTCGCGGCGATCTCCCAGGCCAACGCCCTCCTGGAAGAGGACGAACTGCGCCCCGACCAGCGGCGGCTCGTGCGCATCATGAACGACAACATCGGCCGCCTGCGGCGCATCGTCGACGATGTGATGGAGGCGGCGCCGGGCTCGCTCTCGCCGTCGCGCACGCTCGACGCGAACGCCGAAATCGCCGGCATCTGCGGCGAATGGGCGCGCACGGCCGGCCTCGCGCTGGGCGGCGCGAGCCGGCTGCAGGTGCTGTTGCCCGGCGCGCCGGTGGGGGTCGTGTTCGATTCCGACCACCTGCGGCGCGTGCTCGTCAACCTGCTCGACAACGCGGCGCGCTACGCGACCTCGGTCCCCGGCGGCATGCGCGTGACGCTCGAGACGACCGACGGCGGCGGGTGGGCGCTGCTGTCCGTGGCCAGCGACGGCGACCCCATCCCGCCCGAGGTCGAACCTTATCTGTTCGAACCCTTCCACTCCACGCGCAGCCGCGGCACGGGCCTGGGGTTGTACATTTGCCGGGAGCTGTGCGAACGTCACGGAGCGCGGATCGACTTCCGACGCCGCGACGAGCGCCATTGCAACGTGTTCGAGGTGATGATGCCGCATGAAGCGCTGAATTCGGCCGAAGGGCGAGTGGTCTTATGAGCGCCGCCCGCAGGGCGGAGGTTTCTCGGTGAACGCCGCGCAGCCGGCCGCCGGCGCGCTGATGGCCAGCAGCGTGCTGGTCGTCGACGACGAGCCCGACCTGCTCACGCTTTATGAATTGACGCTGCTGCGCGAAGGCCTGGATGTCGAGACCGCATCGACGGTCGCGCGGGCGCGGGAGATGCTGCAGTCGCGCATGTTCCGCGCGGTCATCAGCGACATGCGGTTGCCCGACGGCACCGGGCTCGAGCTGCTGCAATGGCTGGAGCAGGCCGGACGGCCCGAAAAAGTGATCGTCGTGACGGCCTACGGTTCGCCCGAGAACGCGGTGACGGCGTTGAAGGCCGGCGCGTTCGACTATCTGACCAAGCCGGTCGACTTGCGACAGTTCCGCGCGGTCGTGGCGTCTGCGATGGGCCGCGCCCGCGCGGCCGCGCCGGCTCCGGCGCCCGACGTCGCGCCCGCGCCGGGCCGAAGCGATCCGCTCGGCCGGCTGGCCGGCGCATCGGAAGCGATGGCCACCGTGCGCGGGCTCGTCGAGAAGGTCGCGCGCAGCATGGCGCCGGTGCTGGTGCAGGGCGAATCGGGCACCGGCAAGGAGCTGGTCGCCCGAGCCATCCACGACGTCAGCGCGCGCGCCGGCCAACCGTTCGTCGCGGTGAATTGCGGCGCGATTCCGGAAACGCTGCTCGAGGCCGAGTTCTTCGGCGTGCGCAAAGGCGCTTTCACGGGCGCCAACGCCGATCGCGACGGCTTTTTCCAAGCCGCCAACGGCGGCACGCTGTTCCTCGACGAGATCGGCGACCTGCCGTTCGCGATGCAGTCGAAGTTGCTGCGCGCGATCCAGGAGCGCGCGGTGCGCGCGATCGGCGCGACCACCGAGCAGACGATGAACGTGCGCATCGTCAGCGCCACCCACAAGGACCTGGCCTGCGAGGTGCAGGCCGGCCGTTCCGCCAGGACTTGTTCTACCGCCTCAACGTGATCGACATCAAGGTGCCGCCGCTGCGCGAGCGCCTGGTCGACCTGCCCGCGATCGCCGACGCGCTGCTGGCCCGCCTGTCGCGCGAAGCCGGCGTGGCGCCGCCGCCGCGGCTCGGGCAGGACGCGCGGGCGCTGCTGGCGCGCTATTCGTTCCCCGGCAACGTGCGCGAACTCGAGAACCTGCTGCACCGCGCGGTCGCGCTCAGCGACGGCGAAGCGATCAGCGGCGACGATCTCGCGCTGCCCGAGGCGCTGCTCGCCGACGCGGCGCCGAACATGGGGGCCGACGGGGGGGCGACCGCGGGGGCCGTCGACGGCCACGGCTCCGTCGCGGCGGAGGCGGCCGGGCCCGCGGGCGATGGCGGGGCCGCCCCCGCGCCGGCGCCCGCGGCGGCCGCGCTCGAGCCGCTGCCCGACGACCTCGCGCGCTACCTCGACGAAGTCGAGCGCGGGATCTTGTTGCGCGCGCTCGCGCGCCAGGGTTTCAACCGCACCGCGGCCGGCGCGAGCCTCGGGTTGTCGCTGCGGCAGATGCGCTATCGGATGGCGCGGCTCGGCATCACCGGGTCGGAGTCGTCCGATCCGACGTGATGGCGGCGTGATGCGGACGGCGGACGGCGGGCCGCCCGCGGGCGGCCGCGGGTTCGGCTGGCGGCGCGGCTGGTGGGACGGCGCCGCGCGCATCGCGTCTCCGAACTTCGGCGCGCGGCCGGCCGGAGCGCGCGTCGACACGGTGGTGCTGCATTCGATCAGCCTGCCGCCGGGCGAATACGGCGGCGGCGAGATCGCCCGGCTGTTCACGAACACGCTCGACTGGTCGGCCCATCCCTATTTCGAGGCGATCCGGGGCCTGCAGGTGTCGGCGCACTTCGTCGTGCCGCGCGACGGCGCGGTTCAGCAATTCGTGTCCATCGACGACCGCGCCTGGCATGCCGGCCGATCGCGCTGGGACGGGCGCGACGGGTGCAACGATTTCTCGATCGGCATCGAACTCGAAGGCCTCGAAGGCGACGTCTTCGAGCCCGTCCAGTACGACGCGCTCGTGCGCCTGCTGTCGGCGATCGACGCCGACCGCGACATCCGCCAGGTCGTCGGGCACGAGCATGTCGCGCCGGGGCGCAAGTTCGATCCCGGTCCGGGCTTCGACTGGGCGCTGCTGGCGTCGCGCTTGCGGTGGGACGCCGCCCGGATCCCGCCTTCCGGCCGAGCGTAGACGCGGCGGCGCGGGCTTGCCGCGGCCGGGCATGCGGGTTGCAACCGATTAGGCGCGGCGCCCGGCGGCGCGGCGCGCGAGCTGGCTCCAGAGCGATTCCCGCCTCGCCTCCCGAGATTTCGTCAAGAGGGATGTCACGCTACCGGTAGTGCTTGAAGGCCGTTCATGCCCCAGATATAGTGTTTCTCGTGCTACAGTCAAATTCCTGACCTCCGCCGCATGCCCCTCACCAAGACGCGTCCGATGAATTCGGCGTCGATCCTTCCGGACGACGCCACGTCGAGAAGAAGCGTCCCCCGAAACGGGGTCTGGTGAGCCCTTCGCACCTTGTCGCCGTCCCGGGTTCCTTTCGAGCCCGGAGTCGCGCATCGCGCGTTGGGGCGGCGCCGGTCGCCCGGGCGCTGCCGCCGCGCGCGACAGCGTCCAAAAACCGGAATCTTTTTTTTCCGTTTCCGTTTCCGAATTCGAGCAAGAGGGGTCGTCATGCAAACAATCGCTTCCGCCACCAATGAGTCCAGCTCCGCGGCCCGCGTCGCCGTTGCCGCCAACGCGGCCGCCGGCGCGCCTTCCGCCTACCAGGGCTATCAGATCCTGCGCCGCAACGGCGCGGTCGTCTCTTTCGAGCCGAGCAAGATCGCGGTCGCGCTGATGAAGGCCTTCCTCGCCGTGCACGGGACGCAGGGCGCCGCGTCCGCCAGCGTGCGCGAGACCGTCGACGGCTTGACCGAGAGCGTGGTGCGCGCGTTGCTGCGCTCGCGTCCGGCCGGCGGCACCTTCCATATCGAGGACGTGCAGGATCAGGTCGAACTCGGCCTGATGCGCGGCGGCCACCACGAAGTCGCGCGGGCCTACGTGCTGTACCGCGAGCGCCGCGCGCAGGATCGCCTCCGCTCGGGCCAGGTCGAAGCCCGGGCGCCGGAGCCGGAGCTGTTCGTGGTCGACCGGGGCGAGCGCGTGCCGCTCGACGTCGCGCTGCTGCGCGGGCTGATCGAATCGGCCTGCGCGGGCCTGGGGGCCGACGTCGTCGCCGAGCCGGTGTTCGCCGAGACGCGCCGCAACCTGTACGACGGCGTGCCGATCGACGAGGTCTACAAGGCCGCGATCCTGGCCTCGCGCACGCTGATCGAGAAGGAACCCGGGTACACGCGCGCCGCCGCGCGCCTGCTGCTGCACACGATCCGCCGCGAGATCCTCGGCGCGGAGGTGCCGCAGGAAGAGATGGCCGTGCGCTACGCCGAGTACTTCCCGACCTTCGTCAAGCGCGGCATCAAGGCCGAGCTGCTGGACGAGAAGATGCAGCAGTACGACCTGGCCAAGCTGGGCGCCGCGATCGACGCGTCGCGCGACCTGCAGTTCGACTACCTCGGCCTGCAGACGCTGTACGACCGTTATTTCCTGCACCACGACGGCGTCCGCATCGAGCTGCCGCAGGCGTTCTTCATGCGCGTCGCGATGGGGCTGGCGCTCGGCGAGATCGACCGCGAAGCGCGCGCGATCGAGTTCTACAACGTGCTGTCGACGTTCGATTTCATGTCCAGCACGCCGACCCTGTTCAACGCCGGCACGCGCCGCTCGCAGCTGTCCAGCTGCTACCTGACGACCGTCGCGGACGATCTCGACGGCATCTACGAAGCGCTGAAGGAGAACGCGCTGCTGTCCAAGTTCGCCGGCGGCCTGGGCAACGACTGGACGAACGTGCGCGCGCTCGGTTCCTACATCAAGGGGACCAACGGCAAGAGCCAGGGGGTCGTGCCCTTCCTGAAGGTCGTCAACGACACGGCGGTGGCGGTCAACCAGGGCGGCAAGCGCAAGGGCGCGGTCTGCGCCTACCTCGAGACCTGGCACCTCGACATCGAGGAGTTCCTCGAGCTGCGCAAGAACACGGGCGACGACCGCCGCCGCACGCACGACATGAACACGGCGAACTGGATTCCCGACCTGTTCATGCGCCGCGTGATGGAGGGCGGCCACTGGACGCTGTTCTCGCCGTCCAACTGCCCCGACCTGCACGACCGCATCGGCGCCGATTTCGAGCAGGCCTACGTCGCCTACGAAGGAAAGGCCGATCGCGGCGAACTCAAGCTGTTCAAGCGCCTGCCGGCCAAGGACCTGTGGCGCCGCATGCTGTCGATGCTGTTCGAGACCGGCCACCCGTGGATCACGTTCAAGGACGCGTGCAACGTCCGGTCGCCGCAGCAGCACGTCGGCGTCGTGCATTCGTCGAACCTGTGCACCGAGATCACCCTCAACACGAGCGAGACCGAAATCGCCGTCTGCAACCTCGGTTCGGTCAACCTGGCGCAGCACCTGGCCGAGACGCCGGACGGCATGGCGATCGACCACGCGAAGCTGAAGAAGACCGTCGGCACCGCGATGCGCATGCTCGACAACGTGATCGACATCAATTACTACGCGGTCAAGAAGGCGCGCGACTCGAACCTGCGCCATCGTCCGGTCGGACTCGGCCTCATGGGCTTCCAGGATTGCCTGTACCAGCTGCGCACGCCTTACGCGAGCCAGGCCGCCGTCGACTTCGCCGACCGCTCGATGGAGGCCCTCTGCTACTACGCGTACACGGCGTCGACCGAGCTCGCCGCCGAGCGCGGACGCTATTCGTCGTTCAAGGGCTCGTTGTGGGACAAGGGCATCCTGCCGCTCGATTCGATCGACCTGCTCGCCAAGAACCGCGGCGGCTACGTCGAGGTCGACCGCTCGTCGACGCTCGATTGGGACGCGCTGCGCGGCAAGATCGCCCGGCACGGCATGCGCAACTCGAACTGCGTGGCGATCGCGCCGACGGCGACGATCTCCAACATCATCGGCGTCGACGCGTCGATCGAGCCGTGCTTCGGCAACCTGTCCGTCAAATCGAACCTGTCGGGCGAATTCACCGTCGTCAACGAATACCTCGTGCGGGACCTGAAGCGCCTCGGCCTGTGGGATTCGGTGATGCTGATGGACCTGAAGCATTACAAGGGTTCGTTGCGCGCCGTCGACCGGGTGCCGGAAGAACTGAAGGCGCTCTACGCGACCGCGTTCGAGGTCGACGCGGCCTGGCTCGTCGAAGCCGGCGCGCGGCGCCAGAAATGGATCGACCAGGCGCAGTCGCTCAACATCTACCTGTCGGGCGCGTCCGGCAAGAAGCTCGACGAGACCTACAAGCTCGCGTGGCTGCGCGGCCTGAAGACCACCTACTACCTGCGCACCATGGGCGCCACGCACGCCGAGATGAGCACGGTCGACCGCAAGCAGCTGAACTCGGTGCCGTCGTCGCAGGGCGGCGGGGTGTCGGCGATGGATGCGGTCGCGCAGCGGGCGCAGGCGATGCTCGCCGAAGCGCCCGCGACCGACATCAAGTTCTGCGGCGTCGACGATCCGACGTGCGAGGCCTGCCAATGAAGCCGCGCGCGCACCGATCGGCCCGCGCGTGACGGACGGCGATGCGCGGCGCATCGCGGCGCGCGCCCTCGCGCGCGCACCCCGTGCGCCCTCGCGCGCATCGCCGCGCGTCGCCTCGCGCATGCGCCTCGGCGCATGCGTTTCGCCGAGCTCGCCGAAGCGTCGAACGCTGCATTGACCGAGGCGCTTCTTCGATGCGATGCCGCAACAACGAGCGCGGCGCAATGTCAATAAGTGCTTGGTGTTTCAACACAACACTCCGATAATTCAGCGCATAGGAAGCACACACATGCTGGTCTGGGAAGACGACCTCCGGTCTCCACAAAATTCGCCGCCGAACACCGCCGCCGCTTTCGAGCGCGATGGGCGGATGGCCGCTCCGTCACTTCGCGATGTGCGGTCCGCGCCGGTGCTGACCGAGGCCGTCGACGCTCGCGCCGTGCCGCCTTCGGAGCCGCAGGTTTCCGCCGCGATGTCGATCGCGTCGGCGCACGTCGCGAAGTCCGCGCGCCGTGTGACGGCCGCCGAGAAGCGCATCATCAATGGGCAGACCGACGTCAACCAGCTGGTGCCGTTCAAGTACAAGTGGGCGTGGGAAAAATACCTCGCCACGTGCGCGAACCACTGGATGCCGCAAGAGGTCAACATGTCGCGCGACATCGCGTTGTGGAAAGACCCGAACGGCCTGACCGAAGACGAGCGCCGCATCGTCAAGCGCAACCTCGGCTTCTTCGTCACGGCGGATTCGCTGGCCGCCAACAACATCGTGCTCGGCACGTATCGCCACATCACCGCGCCCGAATGCCGCCAGTTCCTGCTGCGCCAGGCGTTCGAAGAAGCGATCCACACGCACGCCTACCAGTACATCGTCGAATCGCTCGGGCTCGACGAGAGCGAGATCTTCAACGCCTACAACGAAGTGGCGTCGATCCGCGACAAGGACCAATTCCTGATCCCCTTCATCGAAGCGATCATGGATCCCAACTTCCACACCGGCACGCCGCAGAACGACCAGACGCTGCTGCGCAGCCTGATCGTGTTCGCTTGCCTGATGGAAGGGATGTTCTTCTACGTCGGTTTCACGCAGATCCTGTCGCTCGGCCGCCAGAACAAGATGACGGGCGCCGCCGAGCAGTACCAGTACATCCTGCGCGACGAATCGATGCACTGCAATTTCGGCATCGACCTGATCAACCAGGTCAAGCTCGAGAATCCGCATCTGTGGACGGCCGAGTTCAAGACCGAGATCAAAGGCCTGTTCATGAAGGCCGTCGAGCTCGAATACCGCTACGCCGAAGACACGATGCCGCGCGGCGTGCTCGGCCTCAACGCATCGATGTTCAAAGGGTACCTGCGCTACATCGCCAATCGGCGAGCCCAGCAGATCGGCCTGGAGCCGCTGTTCCCGAACGAGGAGAACCCGTTCCCGTGGATGAGCGAAATGATCGACCTGAAGAAGGAACGGAATTTTTTTGAAACCCGTGTCATCGAGTACCAATCCGGTGGCGCGTTGTCCTGGGACTGATCGTCCGCCGGCCCGCATGCGGGCGGGAGCGGCCGGTTCGAGGGCGTTGTAGAGAGATCAAGAATCGCGGAGCCAGAAAGGGTCATCGTCAGATATGACTCGCTGGAGCCGCACACCCGTTCATCGTCATGCGAACCACCGGCCACCTCGTGCGGCCGGCAAGGCAAGCGGGCGGTGAATCCCGCATCGGATGCATTGGTGCGGCGTTTCATGCAACTTGATCAAGGAGATTGAAATGGCAACTGCGAAACCGGTCGCAAAGAAGGCGGCCCCGAAGAAGATGGCGGCGAAGAAGGCCGCTCCGGCGAAGAAGGCCGCACCGGCCAAGAAGGCGCCGGCGAAGAAGGCCGCACCGGCCCAGAAGGCGCCGGCGAAGAAGGCCGCACCGGCCAAGAAGGCGCCGGCGACGAAGGCCGCACCGGCCAAGAAGGCGCCGGCGAA
>JBEVLR010000218.1:0-4997 GCA_040509075.1 Burkholderiaceae bacterium
TGCCGCTGACGAAGCTCTGCACGCCGCGCGTCGCGCGCCGCGCTTCGCCCCAGCGCGCGGCGAACAGCGTCAGCGTGGTCGAGGGCAACAGGATGCCGAGCATCGTCGTGCACATGCCGAAAAAGCCGGCGACGCCCCAGCCCAGCACGGCGACGAACAACAGGTTCGGGCCCGGAGCGGCCTGCGCGATCGCGATCGACGCGCTGAACTGCTCGTTGGTCATCCAGTGGTGCTGTTCGACCAGGTAGCGGTGCATCTCGGGCGCGGTGCCGATCGCGCCGCCGATCGACAGCAGCGACAGCATCAGGAACTGCCCGAACAGCCCCCACCAGTCGCCGGCCTGGAAAACGGGGGTCACCGGGGGCTCCCCGCGAGTTTGCGCCACGCGATCGCGCACGACGCGGCGCCCAGCGCCAGCAGCACCCAGAGCAGCGGCACGCGCAGCAGCGCGATGGCGGCGAAAGTCAGGGCGGCGAAGCCGAACGCGGTCGTCGGGCCCAAGGCGTTGCGGCGCAGCGCGGGCAGCAGCTTGATGCCGGTCGACAGCACGAGCCCGGCGGCCGCCGCGCCCATGCCGCGCAGCGCGCCGGCGACGTTCGGGTGCTGGGCGAAGTGGGCGTAGAGCAGCGTCAGCGCCAACACCACGCAGAGCGGCGCGCAGATCATGCCGGCGAGCGCCGCCAGGCCGCCCCGCCAGCCGAACGAACGGTCGCCGAACATCAGCGCGAGGTTGACCACGTTCGGCCCCGGCAGCACCTGCGCCACGGACAGCAGCTCGACGAACTGCTCGCGCGTGAGCCAGCGTTCGCGCTCCACCAGCTCGCGCTGGGCGATCGGCAGGACGCCGCCGAAGCCCTGCAGGGCGAGGCGGTTGAATACCCGGAACATCTCGCCGGGAGAAGACGGCGAGCGGGGCGAGCCCTCGTCGAGAACCGAGTGGGGGAGGCCGGCGTCGGGCGGCATGCCCGACATCACGCTGGGCGATTCGTCGGGCGAGGGCACTTGCGGCGGTTCGGGAAGGGAATCGGGCGGCGGCATGGCGATCCGGGCGGTGTCCGCCGAGCGTACTCCCGTCCCGGCTTGGCCGGAAGTCTTTTGTCTTATATAAGACTTGGAGGCGCGGATTTTTTCTCGTCCCGCGGGGCGGCACCGTCGGCGCCCCGCCCCGCGCGCATTTCAGCGCAGCACTTTCAACGCGTCGGGATTGACGATGTTGGTGGGCGCGCCGTTGATGAAATTCACGACGTTGTCGAACGCGGCGCCGAAGTAGGTTTCGTAGCTGTTCTGCTCGACATAGCCGATGTGCGGCGTGCAGACGGCGTTTTCCAGCCGCAGCAGCGGATGGCCCGCCAGGATCGGTTCGCTTTCGAACACGTCGACCGCGGCCATCCCGGGGCGCCCGCGGTTCAGCGCGGCGACGAGCGCGTTTTCCTCCAGCAGCTCGGCGCGCGACGTGTTGACGAACAACGCCGTCGGCTTCATGCGCAGCAGGTCGTCGAGAGTGATCAGGTGGCGCGTCGCCTCGTCGAGTTTCAGGTGGGCGCTCAACACGTCGGCCGTCGCGAACAGTTCCTCGCGCGATTCGACGGCCTTGTAGCCGTCCGCGGCCGCCCGCGCCCGGGATTGCGCCGACCCCCACACCGCCACCTCCATGCCGAAGGCGCGCCCATAGCCGGCGACCAGCGTGCCGATGCGGCCGTAGCCCCAGATGCCCAGCGTCTTGCCGCGCAGGCTCATGCCGACCCCGAAATTGGGCGGCATCGAGGCCGCCTTCAGGCCTGACTGCTGCCAGGCGCCGTGCTTCAGGCTGGCGATGTAGTGCGGCAGCCGACGCATCGAGGCCATGATCAGCGCCCAGGTCAGCTCCGCCGCCGCGTGAGGCGCGCCCGTGCCTTCCGCGACGGCGATGCCTTGCCGGGTGCAGGCGTCGAGGTCGATGTGGTCGCCCACGCGGCCGGTCTGCGCGATCAGCCGCAGCTTGGGCAGCTTCTCGAGCAATTGCCGCGGGAAGCGCGTGCGTTCGCGGATCAGCACCAACACCTCGGCGTCGCGCAGCCGCACCGACAGCTGGCCGATGCCCTTGACCGTGTTCGTGAAGACCTTCGCGTTCAGTTCGCTGAGCTTGGCCGCGCACGGCAGCTTGCGCACCGCGTCCTGGTAGTCGTCGAGGATGATGATGTTCACCGCGCCGATTGTGCCGGACGGTTTGCCGCTATGGTGCGGGCGGGGCCATGGTTTTCGCTCAGCCGCGCATGGCGTGGGACGGGCCGGCGGCACGCAGGGGAGGCGCCGTCATGTGCGGGAATGTGCTGTCCAGGCTTTTGTAGAGTTCGGCGCGCAGCTTGCGCGTGGCCAGGTCGTCCTCGCGCAGGATCGCCAACAGCGGGCCGCGCAAGAGCCACAGGTCGATCGGATCCTCGGCGGCGCGCACCTGGCTGCGCAGCCAGGCGGCCTTGCGGTGCTCGAGGTTCTCGACCGCGCGCAGGAACAACTGCTTCATCCCGACGAAAGCGCGGCGCGCCGCGATGCGGGCCTCGCGGTCGGCCGGCAGGCCCGCGCCGTCGGGAAAGGGCAGTTCCTCGATCGCCGACGAGGGCAGTTCGGCGAGGCCGAGCAGTTCGAAAGGGCGTTCACTGGGCATCGGCGCTCTCCGTGACGGGGTTGCTCATGCGCTGGGCGCGCGTCGGGAAATGATGATTCACGCGCGCCAGCCGGACGTCGGCCTGGCCCTGGCCGCTGCGCCGGGCGATCGCCATGTAGAGCTCCGGCCGCAGGTGCCAGAGTTCGCGCAGCGAGCGGGCGTGCTGCGCGCGGCTCAGCAGGTCGGTCGTGCCGGCGTCGAGCAGGCCGTCCATGGCGCAGACGAATTCGCCGCGCGCGCGTTCGAGCGGCGTGCGCGGCGAGGCCTGGTCGATCTCGCCGCCCGCCAGCCAGCGCAGCGTCGACGACCACAGCGAGTCGCGCGGCGCGCAAACGTCCGGCGGGCAGACGGTCATGCGCAGCGTCGTCGACAAGCCGGGTTTGCGAAAGGGGCGGAAGAGGAAGAGGCTCATGTCCTGGTTGTCGGCGCTGATTCGCCTGAACATGAGCTGATTGTTAAAAACTGCAGCTTTTGGTAAACGTCGAAAAGGCGGGCGCTTTCCGCCAGTTAAAAGGGGTCGTTTCCCGCGCTGGGTGCGCCTCTCGGCGGTGGGCGGAATCCGCGCGCCGCCTAGGGCACGCGGGCAGCGGCCGGCGCCCGCGCGTCCTCCGCGGCCGGCTGCGGCGCGGCGCGGCGGGCCCGGTCGATCGCTTCGCAAAGCTGGCGGGCGCCGTCGACGAAGCGCGGCCCGCTGCGTGCGATCAGGTCGCCGTCGATGCGCGCGAATTCGCCGTGCTTCGTCGCGCTGACCTGGGTGAAATCGGCCCAGCGGCCCGGCTTGGCCGGTTCGCCCCGGCCGCCGCCGGCCACGATCAGCTCGGGATCCCGGCGCACCGCGGCCTCCCAGCTCACCGTGGCGGTGAGCGTGGGCAGCTCGGCGAACACGTTGCGCCCGCCGCACGCGGTGATCGCCTGGGAGATCAGGTGCCGCCCATTGAGCGTCATCAACGGGGCGTCCCACAGCTGGAAGAACACTTTCACCGGCGCCCGGTTCGCGAACTCGGATTGCAGCGCCGTCCAATCCCCGACCAGGGCCCGTGCGCGCGCCTGCGCGGCGGCCCGCGTGCCCGAGAGCTCGCCGATGCGGCGCAGCGTGTCGGCCAGGCCGGCGACGCTGCGGATTTCGATGTCGACGACCGGCCAACCGAGCGACCGCAGCTTTTCCTTCGTGCGTTCGGCGGTGCCGCCGCCCCAGACGAGGACAAGGTCCGGCTTCAGCTTCGCGAGCGCTTCGTAGTCGACCGTGAACGCGTCGCCGACGACCGGCCGCGACAACGCCTCGGGCGGATAGTCGCTGAAACGGCTGACCGCGATCACGTTCGCGCCGGCGCCCGCCGCGAACGCGAGTTCGGTCAGATGCGGCGCGAGCGTGACGATCCGGCGCGCGGGGCGGGCCAGCCGGACGGTGTGGCCGGCATCGTCGACGATCGGCGGCGGCGCCTGTTGCGCGGCCGCCGCGCACCAGGACGCCACCGACGCGAGGAGCGCCATCGACGCGCCGAGCCTCATGGCGAAATCCCCGCCTCCCGCAGCGCGGCGGCGTCGGGCGTCGCCGCGCCCGGCTTCGGCCGCGCGGCCGGCGGCAACGCCTTGAAGAAATCGCACCAGGCCGACACCGCGCAGCGCCCGCACCTCGGCATTCGCGCGACGCACACGTAGCGGCCGTGCAGGATCAGCCAATGATGCGCATCGTCGAGGTATTTCGCCGGCACGCGCGCGAGCAGCCCGGTTTCGACCGCGATCGGCGTCTTGCCCGGAGCGAGGCCGGTGCGGTTCGCGACCCGGAACACGTGCGTGTCGACCGCCAGGGTCGCCTCGCCGAAAGCCACGTTCAGCACGACGTTGGCGGTCTTGCGTCCCACCCCCGGCAGCGCCTCGAGCGAGGCGCGGTCGCGCGGCACCTCGCCGCCGTGGCGCTCGATCAGCAAGCGGCTGGTCTCGAGCAGGTGCTTGGTCTTCGTGCGGTAAAGGCCGATCGTCCGCACGTGGGCTTCGATGCCTTCGGCGCCGAGGCCGATCATGCGCTGCGGCGTCGGTGCGGCGACGAACAGCGTGCGCGTGGCCTTGTTGACGCTGACGTCGGTCGCCTGCGCCGACAGCAGCACCGCGACCAGCAGCTCGAACACGCTGGCGTAGCGCAGCTCCGAAGCGGGATGCGGGTTGGCCTGCCGCAGCGCGGCGAAGAAAGCGTCGATGTCGGCGGAAGTCATGCTCGGGCTCGTCCCTGTCCTGCGATGCCGTCGACCCCGCGCGCGGGCGGGGATCCGGCCGTTCCAGGGGTCACGAGGGCCGCATTTTCGCGCGCAGCCGGGCGCGGGCGAGGGCGGCGTCGATCGCGGCGCGCTTGGGGTCGGGC
>JBEVLR010000219.1:0-3723 GCA_040509075.1 Burkholderiaceae bacterium
CTCGAGCGGCAGCCTGGGCGGCAGCTGCGGCGCCGCCGACGAGGAAGACAGCAGCTGGCACGGCACGCAGACCGCCGGCGTGCTGGCCGCGGCCACCAACAACGCCGCCGGCATGGCCGGCGTCGCGTACGACACCAAGGTCGTGCCGGTGCGCGCGCTCGGCAAGTGCGGCGGCTGGGATTCCGACATCATCGCCGCGGCGCAATGGGCCGGCGGCATTTCGCTGCCCAGCCCCAAGGGCAGTTCGGGCATCGCGATCCCGGCCAACATCCATCCGGCGCGCGTCATCAACATGAGCCTGGGCGGCAGCGAGCCGTGCACGGCCGCGTACCGGGAAGCGCTAACGGCGCTGCGCAACAAGGGCGTGGTCGTCGTCGCGGCGGCGGGCAACGACACCGGCCTGGCCGTCGACGCGCCGGCCAATTGCAAGCCGCTGGCCGGCGACGCCGACCAGACCCCCGTCGTGATCGCGGTCGCGGGCCTGCGCAACGCCGGCGACAAGGTCGGCTATTCGGACATCGGGCCCGAAGTGACGATCGCCGCGCCGGCCGGCAATTGCGGGACGACCAATCCGAGCGCGCCTTGCCTGTACCCCATCCTGACGACGGCCAACACCGGCACCACCACGCCGGTGGCGGGCGGCGCCAAGCTCACCGGCACCGGAGGCGACGCCAGCCTCGGCACCAGTTTTTCGACGCCGATGGTCGCCGGCACCGTCGCGCTGATGCTGGCGGCCAACCCGGCGTTGACCAATGCGCAGGTGATCGCGCTGCTCAAGAGCACCGCGCGGCCGTTCCCGACCAGCGGCGGCACCGCCGGCACGCCGCAGTGCACGGCGCCCAGCAGCGCGGCGCAGGACGAGTGCTACTGCACGACGGCCACTTGCGGCGCGGGCATGCTGGACGCCGGCAACGCGGTGACGGCCGCGGCCGCCCTCGCCGTGGCCACGGCGCGCATCTCGGGCGGCGGCACCGTCGCGACGGGCGGCACTTTGACGCTGGATGGTTCCACCTCTTCCGGCACGCACGCCGCCGCCATCACCGGTTATGCCTGGGCGATCATCGGCGGCGCCAACGCCGCCACGCTCAGCGGCGCATCGGGCAGCTCGGTCGTGCTGACCGGCGTGGCCGCCGGCACGGTCGACGTGCAGTTGACGGTGACCGATGCCACCGGGGCCAGCGCGTCCAGCACCACGGCGATCACCGTCACGGCGCCGGCTTCGGCGGGCGGCGGCGGCGGTGCGTCGAGCCCGATCTGGCTGGCGCTGCTGGCGGCCTGCGGCTTATGGCTGGCGCCGCGCAACCGCGGCCGCGTGCATTAATCCTCGACCCGACATCGATCCCATCGAGCCGCTGCGATTGCAGCGGCTTTTTTCATGGGCGGGGCGCTTTTTCCTTGACGGCGCGAAGCGCGCCGGTGGAAGCGGTGGATTGCGCGCCGATATCCCTCCAACTTCATCGATCGATGGCGGCCGCGAGGTTGCGCCGCGGTGGAGCGTCCGGAGGAGGGCAAGTGCTGACTGGCTGGAAATCGATTCTTCCTATTGCGTGCATTTGGGCCAGTGTTTCCTCGCCTGCGATGACGGTGCCGAGCACAGCCGATGCCACGGGGGTGCGCGGCCTGATCGTGCGTTTGCGCGATGCGCCTTCCCACGTGGCCGGCGCCGGCGGGGACGGCGAGCGGCGCCGCGCGGCGCTGGCGCGGTCCGATGCCCGTTGGCGCGGCCTGCTCCAGGCCAGCGGCTTGGCGAACGAACCGGGGCTGCGGCTGGAAGCCGTGGGACGCGACGCCTGGCGCGTCGTCTTCGATGGCGGGCGGTCGCGCGCTCGCGTCGAGCATTGGGTGGCCGCCCTGGCGCAACGGCCGGAAGTGCGATGGGCGGTTCCCAACGAGCGCGAGAAGCCCTTGCAGGTCGAGCAGGCGCTGCCGAACGACCCCCTGTTCCTCGCCGGGGATCAATGGTGGCTGTGGCCGGCGGGCGGCGGCAACGCCGGGTCGCCGGGCACCCGCCTGCGCGGCGTGCCGGGTTTTCGATCCGCCTGGTCGGGCACGACCGGTTCCGCCGCCACCGTGATCGCGGTGCTGGACTCGGGGCTGACCGCG
Source organism: Burkholderiaceae bacterium (assembly GCA_040509075.1). Taxonomy (GTDB): domain Bacteria; phylum Pseudomonadota; class Gammaproteobacteria; order Burkholderiales; family Burkholderiaceae_C; genus Scleromatobacter. Next base: position 2,104 of record JBEVLR010000219.1, read on the forward strand.
CATCCGGATCTCGACGGCGCACGCGTGCTGCCGGGTTTCGACATGGTGACCGATTGGGACGCGACGGCCGGCCGCGGCGATGCGAACGATGGCGACGGGCGCGACGGCGACCCGACCGATCCCGGCGATTGGGTCGATGAGGTCGACCGGGCCGTCGACCCGGCACGCTACGCCGATTGCGCCCTGCAGAACAGCGATTGGCATGGCACCGCCGTCGCCGGATTCCTGGGCGCGGCGACGAACAACGCGCTGGGCGTCGCTGCGGCCACCTGGGCCGGGCGCATCTTGCCCGTGCGCGTCGGCGGCAAGTGCGGCGCGGAGGTCTCCGACATCGTCGACGGCATGCGCTGGGCCGCCGGCCTGCAGGTCTGCCAAGTCCATGCGCAAGCCGGCGAACCGTCGCAGGGCTGCGCGAAATGGGCCCCTTTGAACCCGACGCCGGCGCGGATCGTCAACCTCAGCTTCGGCGGCGCCTCGGCCTGCAACGAGGCCTACCAGGATGCGATCGACGAATTGCACGCGCTGGGCGTGGTCGTGATCGCCGCGGCCGGCAACAACCACGGCGCGCCGACCCGGCCGGCGAACTGCGGCGGCGTCGTCGGCGTCGCGGCGCTGAACCGCGACGGTTTCAAGGCGGTGTATTCGAACTTCGGCTCGGCGCTGGCGATCGCGACGGTCGGCGGCGACGACGCCGGCGGCAACTGGGGCGCGCTGCTGACCGATGGCGGCCTGCAGGCGCTCGACAACGATGGCCTGACCGTGGCCGGCACGCCCGGCTACGGCACCCGCTACGGCACGAGCTTCGCGGCGCCGCTCGTCGCCGGTGCGGCGGCGTTGATGCTGGCGGCCGATCCGTCGCTGACCGCCGACGACCTGGTCGACGGCCTGCGCGCCAGCGCCCGCCCGCACGTCACGTCGCCGCTGATGCCCACCTGCGGCGCCGCGAACCCGGGCCGCTGCATCTGCACCACCGCCACGTGCGGCGCCGGCATCCTCGATGCGGACCAGGCCGTCGCGTATGCGCAGGCGCATGCGCTCGGCGTCCGCTACGTCGCGCCGAGGTGGTCGACGCCGGCGATCGACGATGCGGAGGTCGCCCAGGCGGTCGCGCTCGGGGTCGATTTGAAGGCCACGGCCACCTCCAACTCGACGGCGGCGGCCGCGAATCCCAACTCGCCGCCCACGACGGGCGCCACGGCCTCGGGCACCGGCGGCGGCGCGCTGGCGCCGTTCGAACTGCTGGCGCTGGCTTGCGGCGGCGCGCTGTTGGGCGTCAGGCCGCGGCGGCCGAGCCGACCGGGCCGGATGGACAGGCGCCGAAGCGCTGCGGGCCGACCGCCTCGCGCCAGCCGGCGAGGGCCGAGCGCACTTGCAGCCGGCGGACGCCGGAAGCGCCGCTTCCCTCGATCACGCGCGCGGTCTTCACGCCGCGCCGGCCCAGTTCCTCGAGATGCGCCGAGGCCGCGGCCGAACTGGGGAACGCGCCGAGCGACAAACCCGGTGCGAGGGCGGCCGGCGCATTGATGCGCTCGACGTTCACGTTCAGGCGCTTCAGCTCGTCGGCCTTGCGCGCCAGGGCCTGCGCGTCGGCGAAGCCGCCCATGTAGATCGTCCACGAAG
>JBEVLR010000220.1:0-10011 GCA_040509075.1 Burkholderiaceae bacterium
GTTCATCGCGACGGCGTTCAATGCGCGCGGCTGAGGTTCAGGAAATTGCGCAGCATCGCGTGCCCGTGCTCCGACAGGATCGATTCGGGATGGAACTGCACGCCCTCGAGCGGGGCCGCGGTGCCGGCGAGCCCGCGGTGGCGCACGCCCATGATCTCCCCGTCCTCGGAGCGCGACGTGACCTGCAGCTCGGCCGGGCAGGTCTCGCCCTCGATCACGAGCGAGTGGTAGCGGATCACGCTGAATTCGCGCGGCAGGCCGGCGTAGACGCCCTCGCCGTCCGTCGTCAGCGTGCTCGCTTTGCCGTGCATCTGGCGCTGCGCGCGCACGATCCGGCCGCCGAGCGCGGCGCCGATGCTCTGGTGGCCCAGGCAGACCCCCAGGATGGGCAGCTTGCCGACGAACGCCTGGATCGCCGCGACGCAGACGCCGGCTTCGGCGGGCGAGCAAGGGCCGGGCGACAGCACCAGATGGCGAGGCGCCATCGCGCCGATCTCCTCGACGGTGATTTCATCGTTGCGCGCGACGCGCACCTCTTCGCCGAGCTCGCCGAAATACTGGACGAGGTTGAAGGTGAAGGAATCGTAGTTGTCGATCATCAGCAGCATAAATCACCTAACCCATTGATTTTTGTGGGGAGCCTGAACATCAACCAGACTTCTCACCCACGTTCTCACCCGCATTCGCGGACGCTGGCTTCGCGCGATCTGGCGCGCTGGCAAGCGCGCGACGTCTGCGCAACCTCGAAGTCAGAGGTGCTTGGACGACCGCCGCCATCGCCCTGGATGACACCGCCGAGCGACTGGCGAGACGTTCGCAATACGCAGGTTGGACGCCCGCCCACGCGACGCCCGCACCTGGTTGGGCGCATGGCGAATGGCAGAGTGGGTCACGTCGAGGTCGTGCACGGGCGATCGAAGGGCTTCCGTAGGACGATTATCCTGCGAAACCAACTATCGCCGAGCAAACCCGCGCACCTGACGAACGCCCAGCACGAAGCCTCGGCGACGATTGCAGTTCCGCGCCGACGTTTGCCGCAGCCGGCAAGATCCTCGACCTCAGCGCCGCCGACGTGGAACCGAACTCCGCGGCAGCCTTGATGGCGTTGTCGAGACGAGATCAGCCTCTGGGCGAAGAACAGAGGCACTGCCCACGGCAACGCGACTTTGACTGGATAGAGATGCCCTACCGTCGAGGCGACGAAAGTGGATACGCCCGATCGTCGGCCGCCTCAGCATGAGGTCGTTGACAGCCGACGCGCAAAAGAACGCCATGCCGACGCGCCCCGAACGGCGGTATCGCCTGAACACCGATTGGGTCGAATGGATGACCTGCCCGTCCATCTCGAACTTTCCATCGATCCTTCAAGGGAAAACTCAGAACCCTTGTTCGACGAGTTCCGCCGCGCGCAGCATCGCGCGCGCCTTGGCTTCGGTCTCGCGCCATTCCATCTCGGGGATCGAATCGGCCACGACGCCGGCGGCCGCCTGGACGTAGAGCGTGCCGTCCTGCACGATCCCGGTGCGGATCGCGATCGCCACGTCCATGTCGCCCGCGTAGCTCAGGTAGCCGCAGGCGCCGCCGTAGATGCCGCGCTTGACGGGCTCGAGCTCGTCGATGATCTCCATCGCCCGGATCTTGGGGGCGCCGCTGAGCGTGCCGGCGGGGAACGTCGCGCGCAGCACGTCCATGTTGGTCAGGCCCGGCTTGAGCAGGCCTTCGACGTTGCTGACGATGTGCATCACGTGCGAATAACGCTCGACGACGAACGCATCCGTCACCTTCACGCCGCCGGTGCGGGCGATGCGGCCGATGTCGTTGCGCGCGAGGTCGATCAGCATCAGGTGCTCGGCGCGCTCCTTCGGGTCTTCGAGCAGCTCCTGCTCGGTCGCGAGATCCGCCTCGGGCGAGGCGCCCCGCGGGCGCGTGCCGGCGAGCGGGCGGATCGTGACCTTCTCGCCTTCGGGGACGCGCTCGTGGCGCACCAGGATCTCGGGCGACGCGCCGACGATCTGGAAGCCGCCCATGTCGTAGAAATACATGTACGGCGACGGATTGAGCGAGCGCAGCGCGCGGTACAGGCTCAAAGGCGATCCGGTGTAGCGCTTGCGCAGCCGCTGGCCGACCTGCACCTGCATCATGTCGCCGGCGGCGATGTATTCCTTGGCCTTCAGCACCGCGTCGATGTAGGCGTCCTTCGAGAAATCGCGCTGGACCTCGTGCGACGGCCCGCGCTCGACCGTGGGCGCGGCGACCGATCGGCGCAGCTTGTCGGCGAGCTCGCGCAGGCGCGCCTGGGCCGCGGCGTGCGCACCGGCGCGGGCCGGATCGGCATAGACGATCAGGTAGAGGCGCCCCGACAGGTTGTCGATGACGGCCAGCTCCTCGGTCTGCAGCAGCAGGATGTCGGGCGTGTCGAGCCCGCCCGCCTTGGCGGTGCCGGCGAGCTTCGGTTCGATGTAGCGCACCGCGTCGTAGCCGAAATAGCCCGCCAGCCCGCCGCAGAAGCGGGGCAGGCCGGGACGCAGGGCCACCTTGAAGCGCTGCTGGTAGGCGGCGATGAAATCGAGCGGGTTGCCGTCGTTGGTCTCGACGACCTGCCCGTCGGTGACGACTTCCGTCGACGGGCCGGTGCACTGGATGCGCGTGCGAGCCGGCAGGCCGATGAACGAATAACGGCCGAAGCGTTCGCCGCCGACGACCGATTCGAGCAGGAAGCTCTGCGGCTGACCGCCGGCGAGCTTCAGGTAGAGCGACAACGGCGTCTCGAGGTCGGCGAACGCCTCGAAGATCAACGGGATGCGGTTGAAGCCCTGCGCGGCGAGGCGGTCGAATTCAGGTTCGGTGATCATGTTCAGGGCTTTCGTTGGCCGGCCGGCTGCGGCGCCGCGCTTCAGGCTGGCGCGCCGCGCGGGCGACGATTTGCGGGGCGGCGGCCAGCGACGCGGGCCGCCTCGACGCACCGCGCGAGGCACCCGGCGCGCGGGCGGCCGTCAGCGACGGGCGTCCACGTTCGTCACGGACGGCGTCGCCAGGGCCAAGCCCCCTGGTCGTGCGACCGCACCGGGCGGCGAGGCGCGCCGGCGCAGGAGGATCGGTGGCCTTCGAACATGAGGCGCAGTTTAGCCGAACGGCCGCGCCGCCGCGAGGCCGGCGCGCGTCATGCGAGCAGCGCGTCGAGCCGCTCGATGACGCGGTCGGGACCGGCGTCGGCCGCCGGTTCGCCGTGGTTGTAGCCGTAGCCCACCAGCACCACCGGACAACCCGCGGCGCGCGCCGCTTCGCAGTCGTTGCGGGAGTCGCCGATCATCAGCGTGCGCGAAGGGATCGTCCCGAGCGCTTCGCAAGTCTTGATCAACGGCAACGGATCGGGCTTGTGGCGCTCGAACGAATCGCCGCCGAAGACGTGCCCGAACGGCGCCTCCAGCGCCTTGGCCCGCAGCAGCTGGACCGCGAACGCGCGCGGCTTGTTCGTCACGCAGGCCAGCCGCCAGCCGCGCGCCTGCAGCGCGGCGAGGCCTTCGCGGACGCCGGGATAGACCTGCGCGTGCGTGCCGTTGACCACGGCGTAGTGCAGCTGATAGCGCTCCCACGCGAGCGGCAGGCGCCCGGCCGCGCCGCCCGCGTGCGCCAGCGCCTGGGCCAAGAGATGGCGGCTGCCGCGGCCGACGGTGCGCGCGATGAACGCGCGGTCGACCGGCGGCAGCGCGAGGTCGGCCAGCGTCCTCGCGAGCGCCTGCTCGAAGTCGCCGAGGGTGTCGACCCTCGTGCCGTCGAGATCGACGATGGCCGCGTCGATGGCGGAAAGATCGGGCAGGCGGTTCACGGCGGCGTCGAGATCGTCCGGGGCGGGGAAGCGGCGGAGGATAGCCGATGCGGCGCGCCGTCCGGAAACGACGCCGCGCGCCGGCCCCGCCGGGCGAGCGCCTACAGTGCGCGCATCGACCGTCCGATGCCACCCGAGGAAACCGCATGCGCCGCTTCGCCCTTCCCGCCCCGTCCGTCGTCTCGGCGCTGACCGCCGCCATCGCGCTGGGCGCCGCGCCCGTCCGCGCGGAGCCGATCGGATCCGTGGACACGGCCTTCAAGCTGATCGGCCCCGACCACAAGATCGTCGTCGACGCGTATGACGACCCGAAGGTGCGGGGCGTGACCTGCTACGTGTCGCGCGCCAAGACCGGCGGCCTGAAAGGCGCGCTCGGCCTGGCGGAGGACAAGTCGGACGCGTCGATCGCGTGCCGCCAGGTCGGCCCGGTGGCGATCAAGGACGCGTTGCCCCGGCAGGAAGAGGTGTTCAACGAGCGCCTGAGCCTCGTGTTCAAGCGCCTGCGCATCGTGCGCATGGTCGACGGCGCGCGCAATGCGCTGGTCTACCTGACCTATTCGGATCGCCTCGTCGAAGGCTCGCCGCAGAACGCGGTGACGGCCGTGGCGGTCGATCGCGCGACGGCGATTCCGGTCAAGTGAGCCGCTTCTTGGCGCGTTCGTTCAGCGCCACGCGCAGTTGGCGGATCAAGGTGTCCAGGCGCAGCCGCAGCGCGTCGAGTTCGCCGCGCAGCGCGATGTCCTCGGGCGAGGATCCGCGGATCAGCGAGTCGATGCGGTGCGCGGCCACCTCGAGTTCGATCGCGCCGATCGCCGCCGCGGCGCCGCCCATCGAATGGACGTCGCGGGCGGCCGCCTCGCGCGACGATTCGGCGCGGCCGGACAGGTATTGGTCGACCGCCGAGAGCCCGGCGCCGTAGAGGTCGACGAAATAGTGGAGCGCCCGCGTGTAGAGGCCGCACTGGCCGGCGAACAGGCTCAGTCCGCGCACGGTGTCCAGCCCCGAGACGCTCTCCAGCGGATCGTCGGCCGGCGCGACCGGCGGGGGCGCGGCCGGTTCGAACTCGGACGAATGGGAACGGGCCGGTTCCGGCGCGGCGGGCATGGGCGGGGACGCGCCGGCCTGGGGGGCCGCGGGCGTTCCGTCGCGCGGCGCCTTGCGCGATTCGTCGAGCCAGCGCAGCAGCGTTTCGTAGAGCGTCGCCGGGTTCACCGGCTTGCCGATGTGATCGTTCATGCCGGCCGCCAGGCACGCGTCGCGGTCGGCGCCGAACGCGCTCGCCGTCATCGCGACGATGGGCGTGGCGCCGAGCGCCGGCCGTGAACGGATCAGCCGCGTCGATTCCAGGCCGTCCATCTCGGGCATCTGCATGTCCATCAGGATCAAATCGTAGCCGCCGCGTTCGGCCATGTCGAACGCCATGCGGCCGTTGTCGGCGACGTCGACCTGCAGATCGACCAGCCGCAGCAGCTCGGTGGCCAGCTCCTGGTTGATGCGGTTGTCGTCGGCCAGCAGCACGCGCGCGCCGCCGTGCCGGCGCTGCAGCGAGCGCTCCGTGGAGCGGCCGGCGGAGGCGGCGTCGTGCGGCGTCGGCGGGGCCGCGCCGGCCGCGGCGGCGGCCTGAAGGCGCGCCGTGAACCAGAAGACGCTGCCCCGGCCCGGTTCGCTGTCGACGCCGATCGCGCCGCCCATCAGCTGCGCGAGCTCGCGCGCGATCGACAGGCCGAGCCCGGTGCCGCCGAAGCGCCGGGTGGTCGAGCCGTCGGCCTGCTCGAAAGGGCTGAACAGGCGCTCGCGCGCCTCCGGCGCGATCCCGAGCCCGGTGTCGTGGACCGAGAACCGGACGGTCAGTTCGTCGAACTCGCGCGCGAGCACGTCGCAGCGCAGCACGATGCTGCCGCGCAGCGTGAACTTGACGGCGTTGCTCAGCAGGTTGACCAGGATCTGCGACAGGCGCAGGGCGTCGCCGCGCAGCGTCTGCGGCAGGTCGCCGCGGTCGACGGTGAGCGACAGGCCCTTGCGCCGGGCGCCGTCGGCGACCATCGAGCCGCTGCGCGCGAGCAGCGCGTCGACCGAGAAGTCGGCGGGCGCCAGCGCGAGCTTGCCGGCGTCGATCTTGGACAGGTCGAGGATGTCGTTGATGATGTCGAGCAGGTGCTGCGCGGCGTCGCCCACCTTGCCGAGCCGATCGGACGTGACCGCGTCGTGCGCGTCGCGGCGCATCAGGTGCGTGAGGCCGATGATCACGTTCATCGGCGTGCGGATCTCGTGGCTCATGTTGGCGAGGAACGCGGACTTCGCGTGCGCCGCCTCTTCGGCCAGGTCGCGCGCGACGACCAGCTCGCGGTTGAGCGTCTGCAGGTCGGCCTGCGCGCGCTTGGACGCGGTGATGTCGGACGCGAGCACGAAGAAGCCGCGCACGTCGCCGCGATGGAAGTCAGGGATGCACTGGACGTTCCAGATGCCCTCGCGCCCGTCGGCGCCGACTTCCGCGCTCTCGAATTGCTGCGGATGGCCGTCGAGCGCGGCGCGCACGTGGGAGCCGCGCTCGGGCGAGCGCGCCTCGCCGAAGATCTCCAGCGCGGTCTTGCCCAGCACCTGGTCGAGCGACTTGCCGAACCACTCGCAATAGACGCGGTTGGCGAATCGGCAGCGCTCCCCGCTGTCCCAGTAGGCGACCCGGCCGGGCAGGTTGTCGGCGATGCCGCGCGTGAAGGACTCGGCCTGGATCAGCTTCGCGTTGAGCTCCTGCAGGCGGCGTTCGCTGCGCCGCACCTCGGTGATGTCGGAGGCGATGAAGAAATAGCCGCGGATCTCGCCGTCGACCACATCGGGCAGGCGGTAGATCCAGAAATTGCTGACGCGGCCGTCGTGGTCGCGCATGTCGGTCGGCGTGCCGAGCGCCTCGCCGCCGAGCACGCGGTCGACCACCGACTCCGGAGCCTGCAGGATCGCGTCGCCGATGACCTCGCGGCTGTCGCGCCCGACCACCTGTTCGCGCGTCTTGCCGAAGAAGGCCAGGTAGGCGCGGTTGGCGAAGCGCACGCGCAAGCCCCGGTCGACGTAGGCCAGCAGCGTCGGCTGGTGGTCGGTCATCGTCTGCGCGAAATTCTCGCTCGCGACGCGCGCCGCCACTGCCTCCTCGAGCTCGCGCGTGCGCTCGCCCACGAGTTCCTCGAGCCGCGTGCGGTGCAGGTCGAGCTCGGCCACGGCGCGCTTGCGCTCGGTGATGTCGCGCAGCACGCCGAGCACGCCGGGACGATCCCGGTACGTCGTCCGGTTGGCGACCAGTTCGTAATCGACGCCGGTGCCGTCCTTGCGCAGGAAACGCACTTCGTAGGTGTGCACGGGCTCCTCGCCCGTGCCGACGCGGCCGCGGAAACGCTGGTTCCACAGGTCGAGGGTCTCCGGCGCGATGACGCGCTCGAACGGCAGGCCGTTGAACTCCGCGCTCGTGTAGCCGAGCTGCTCCAGCAGCAACCGGTTCGCGTAGGCGAAACGGTAATCCTGCGCGACGAAGACGCCGTCCGCGAGCGCGTCCATCAGCGTGCGGTTGGTGCCCTCGCTGATGCGCAGCGCCTCCTCCACGCGCTGCGTCTCGACGCCGGCCAGGTGCTGGGCGGAGATGTCGTGCAGCACGGCGAGCACCGCCGGGGCGCCGTCCCACTCGGCGCGCGTGCTCGCGGCGGCGAAGTGCAGCACGCCGGCCGACGGGCGTTCGATCCGGTAGTCGTTGTAGCTCCTGGCCAGCCGGCCATCGAGCAGCTCCTCCATGGCCGCGAACTGCCGTTCGGACTGGGCCGCGCCGAGCAGCTCGACGACCGGGGTCCCGACCAGTCCGTCGCCCCGCCCGAGCATCTCGCGGGCGTGCGGGTTCGCGTACATGAAATGCCCGCGCTGCATGATCACGATGCCGGCGACGGCTTGTTCCACGACGCCACGGAACCACCCGTCTTCGGGGCCGCGGCTTTCCCGTTCGCTCATTGTCTGCGCTCTCCCTGAGCCGCCGCCCCGGTACAGCCCCGGTTCATCGACCGGCGCTTGTCCAGGACAGACGTTCTGCCGAGTTCACACCGGCCGCGCGCGGGTGTCAAGGCAACTGCCCTGCGCCCGGGCGGGACGCTTGCGGCCGCGGCGGCCTTGTGGCAGCGGGCGCCGGAGGGGGCGCTGTAGAGTCCGGTTAGAGGGTGCGGTTCAGGCGTCCCGCCGCAGCAGGTAGACCGCGAAGGCGGTCGGGCCGCCGTCCCGCCACGAGCGTTCGCAACGCCAATGCGCCGCCTGCGCCATGCGCAGGAAATCGGTCGGCGCGTATTTGTAGCAGTTCTCGGTGTGGATCGTCTCGCCGTCGGCGAACCAGACGCTGCGGCCGCGGATGCGCACCTGCTGTTCGCCCCGGCTCGCCAGGTGCATCTCGATGCGGCCCCGTTCGGGATCGTGGCGGGCGACGTGGCGGAACCGGCGGCGGTCGAAATCGCCGCCGAGTTCGCGATTGATGCGGTCGAGCAGGTTCAGGTTGAATTCCGCGGTGACGCCCGCCGCGTCGTCGTACGCCGGGATCAGCAGCGCCGGATCCTGCGTGGTGTCCACGCCGATCAGCAGGCGCGAGCGCGGCCCCAGCGCGCGGCCCAGCTGCGTCAACAGGTCGACCGCGGCGTCGGGCGTGAAGTTGCCGATCGTCGAGCCGGGGAAGAAGCCGAGGTTGCCGGCGCTGTCGAGTTGCGGGGGCGCATCGGCGCCGCCGCGGCCGGCTTGCGGCGCCGGGGGAAGGGTGAACGGCTGCGTGAAGTCGGCGACGACCGGCTGCACGTCCAGCCGGGGAAAATCGCGCGCGAGGCCCGCGGCGGCGTCGCGCAGGAATTCGGCGGAGATGTCGACCGGGACGTAACGCTTCAGCGACCGCATCGCGGCCAGCAGCAGCCGCGTCTTGCGGCTGGAACCGCTGCCAATCTCGATCAGGCTGTGCACGCCGCCGATGTCGTGCCCGAGCTCGGGCGCGAGCTCCGCGAGCAGGCGGGTTTCGGTGCGCGTCGGGTAGTACTCGGCAACCTCGGTGATCTCCTCGAACAGCTCGGAACCGCGGCGGTCGTAGAGCCAGATGCTGGGGATCCGCTTCTGATCTTCGTCCAGGCCTTCGAGCACGTCGGCTTCGAAGGCCGGGTCGACCCGGTGGCGGTGCGCCGGCGGCTGCGCGAGGGCGCCGGCGTCCGCCCGGGACGGTGCCGAAGCCGGCTCGGCCAGCCAATTCAAATCTGGTTTCATGCGTCCTCCGCAAGGCGCAGCCCGCTGAATTGCCAGCGCTGCCCGGGTTGAAAGAAATTGCGATAGCTGGCGCGCAAGTGGCTGCGCGGGGACACGCACGAGCCGCCGCGCAGCACGTACTGCCCGTTCATGAACTTGCCGTTGTATTCGCCGACCGCGCCGGCGGCGGGGCGGAAGCCGGGATAAGCGACGTAAGGGCTGGCCGTCCATTCCCAGACATCGCCGAACATCTGGCTCGGGCCGGCCTCCGAGCGGGGCGCCGGCTCGGGCCGCCACACGCCGCTTTCGGCGAAATTGCCTTCGACCGGCACCCCGCGCGCGGCGATTTCCCACTCGAATTCGGTGGGCAAGCGCTTGCCGGCCCAGCGCGCGTAGGCGTCGGCCTCGAAGAAACTGACGTGCGCCACCGGCGCTCGCGGATCCAGCGGCTGCGGGCCCGCGAGCGTCATCGCCGCGCGCGGCGACGATGCGGCCGCCCGCTCCCGTTCGGGTTCGATTTCCAGCCAATACAGCGGCGCGCGCCACCCGTGGGCGCGCAGCATGTCCCAGCCGTCCGACAACCACAGCGACGGGTCGTCGTAGCCGCCCGCGGCGATGAAATCGGCCCAGTCGGCGTTGGTCACCGGCCGCGCCGCGAGGCGGAACGGCCGAAGCCGGACTTCGTGGCGGGGCAGTTCGAGGTCGAACGCGAAGCCGGCGCCGTCGTGGCCGACCTCGAAGTCGCCGCCGTCAAAGGCGATCCAGCCCGGAGCCTCGGGGCCGCGCGCGGGGGCGGCGCACGGCGCGCCCGCGGGGCGCACCGCGGGCCGCAGCGGGTTTTGCGCGAACAGGTGCAGCAAATCCGTCAGCATCAACTCCTGGTGCTGCTGCTCGTGGTGCAGCCCCAATTCCACCAGCGCGCCGACGTCCGCGCCGACGCGGCCGCC
>JBEVLR010000221.1:0-7801 GCA_040509075.1 Burkholderiaceae bacterium
TGTTGAGCAGCGAGAAGTGCCCGCCGATGGACTGACCGTAGTAGCCGATGCTGCCGCAGCCGCTCATGCCGGCGGCCAGCGCGACGACGAGGGCCGCGGCCCCGAGGGCGAAGCGGCGCTTCACGCGGGGCGCACGTCCACGAGGCAGTCGTAGAACGACGGGGCGCGGCCGATGTCGGTGAGGTGCTGGTGCGTGAGCTCGTTGACGTTGGTGCCGTGCGAGCCCAGCTTGCGCCACCAGATGCCCAGGCCGTTCACCACGCCCGGACGCGCGCGCCCGCCCACGCGGGCGACGCAGCGATGCTCGCCGCGGTCGTTGAACACGCGGACCTCGTCGCCGCCGGCGATGCCGCGGGCGGCGGCGTCCGCGATCGACATCTCGAGCACCGGCTCCTGTTCGATGTCGCGCAGGCTCTTCACGTTGACGAACGTCGAGTTCAGGAAGTTGCGCGCCGGCGGCGAGATCATCGCGAGCGGGAAACGCCGCGCCAGCTCGGGCGCGCTGCGCGCGCTTTCATACGGCGGCAGGTGGTCGGGCAGGCCCAGTCCGGGAACGTCGGCGCGGGCGCGGCCGTCGGGCGTCGGGAAGCCGCCGTCCGCGAACGGCGCATCGGGCAACGGCAGCTTGGCCCAGCCGCGGACGCGCAGCTCCTCGAAAGACACCGGGCCGCACAGCGCCTGCCGCGCCAGCGCGAGATCGTCGTCGCGCAGGCGCGGATCGTCGAAACCCATGCGCTCGGCGAGCGCGCGGAAGATCGCGGCGTTCGACCGCGATTGGCCGCGCGGCGTCAGCGCCGGCTCGTTCAGCACCACGTAGGTGTGGCCGTAGCTGGCGTGGATGTCCCAGTGCTCGAGCTGGGTCGTGGCCGGCAGCACGTAATCGGCGTGGTCGGCGGTGTCGGTCAGGAAATGCTCCAGCACGACGGTGAACAGGTCTTCGCGCCGGAAGCCGGCCGCGACCCGCCTGGACTGCGGCGCCACCGCGACGGGATTGCTGTTGTAGACGATCAGCGCCTCGATCCGCGGGCCGAACGCGCGGCCGTCGGGCAACGGCTCGCCGGACTCGCGCAGCAGGTCGTCGCCGATCGTGCTCATGTTGACGGTGCGGGGCGCGCGGCCGGCCAGCAGGCCCGTGCGCGAGAACGCTTCGTCCTTGAACGGCTCGAACCAGCCCGACGACGACAACAGCAGCCCGCCGGCGCGATGGCGCCACGCGCCGACCAGGCACGGCAGCAACGCGATCAGCCGCGTCGCATTGCCGCCGCCGCGCACGCGCTGCATGCCGTAGTTCAAGCGGATCGCCGCGGGCTTGGTCGTGCCGTACAGCCGCGCGAATTCGCGGATCTGCGGCGCCTGCAGGCCGCATTCGGCGGCGGCGCGCTCGGGCGGCCATCGCAGCGCGCGTTCGCGCAGGCCGGCCCAGCCGTCGACGTGGCGCTCGGCGTAATCCCGGTCGAGCCAGCCGTGCACGATCAGCTCGTGCATCACCGCGAGCGCCAGCGCGCCGTCGCTGCCCGGCATGAGCGCGAGGTGGTGATGGCATTTCTCGGCCGTTTCGGTGCGGCGCGGATCGATCGCGACCAAGGTCGCTCCGGCGCGCTTGGCGGCCAGCGCGAACGGCCAGAAATGCAGGTTCGACGCGATCGAGTTGCTGCCCCAGATGACGATCAGCGCGCTTTCGGCGTAGTGCTCGACATGCATGCCGACCTTCGCGCCGTAGGTGGCCGCGATCGCGTCGCCGCCCGCGTTCGAGCAGATCGTGCGGTCGAGCCGGGACGCGCCGAGCCGGTCGAAGAAGCGCTGGGCCATGCCCTCGCCTTGCACGAAGCCCATCGTGCCGGCGTAGCTGTAGGGCAGGATCGCCTCGGGATCGCGCGCGGCGATGGCGGTCAGGCGGGCGGCGATATCGTCCAGCGCCTCTTCCCAGGACACCGGCACGAACCGGCCGGCGCCTTTCGGGCCGGCGCGCTTGAGCGGCTGCAGCACGCGCTCGGGGTGCTCGGTGCGCTCGGCGTAGCGCGAGACCTTGGTGCACAGCGCGCCGCCGGTCGTCGGATGGTCGGGATCGCCTTGCAGCCCGACGACCCGGTCGCCCCGCACCGTGACGCGCATCGCGCAGGTGTCGGGGCAGTCGTGCGGGCAAGCCGCCTGGACGGTGCGCGGGGCGCCGTCCCCGGCGGTCGGCAAGGGCACGGGCGTCGAAACGATCGCGGTCATCGTCAAATCATGTCATATCGGTGCCCCCGGGGCCGCTCGTCGGCGCGCCGCACCGCGATCGCCGCCGGCGCGCCGGCGGGTTGCGGTCGTGCCCGTCGGGGGACGTCTGCAATTCGGGGATCGGCGAAGACCGCTTCCCGCAACGCCGCCGACGCCGGCGCCCGCTTCGATGGCGGGTCGACGCCCCCGCAATCGTTCGATGCAGTTTCGCGCGGGAGCTGCTTCGGTGCCGCGGTCACCAGCCCGCTTCAGGCATCGCCGACCCTGCTTTGCATCTCCGACCATTCCAGCCGCGTGAACGACGGCATCCGGCCGGCGAAAGGCATTCGATGGAAACCTTGCGCCCCTTCATGGACTTCGGGATCTTCCGGACTCCCGTCGCACAGCTCCAAAAGTCGATCGTGCGCGTCTTCGTCACCCGGCAGGAGCCTCATGAAGCCGTCCCGCGCGTCGGACACGAGGTGCTTGCGTCGACGGCCCGCTTCAAGCTTGTGGTTCGCCAAACTCACGATGCCGTCGAACATCCGGCGCGCGGCGGCGCCGGACAGCTCCAGGCGCGGGTCGCCGAGCAACGCGGACAACATCTCCGCCACCGCGGCTCCCCGCGCGTCTGCGGCTTTCACGGTGCCGAAGAACTGGCAGGACGCATACACGAATTGATCCTCCGACAGCCGCTCCTTCAAGACGAACAAGGCCTGCACGGCGGCGTCCAACATCTCGGGGTTGGCGTCGAGGGGGCAGGCCTGCGCCTGGTCGGCCAGCGCCAGCTGCGACACGATCCGGCCGAACTCCGGCACCGTCCTCGCTCTCGGAAGCAGGCCGACCAATTTCAACAGGCCCTGGGCGCGCCCATGCGCCAGCTCCGGGATCCGGGTGTCCGCGGCGATCTCGGCCAGCACGTCGTATGCCGCTTCGAACGATTCCGCGTCTGCGGGGTGTCCGCTCGACACGTCGTATCGGAGCAAGGCTTTCGCGGCGGCCGACACGGGATCCACCACCGGATCCAGAAGCTGGTCCGGATCGTCGATGTCCGCCCGGGCGCCGCGCCATTGCGCGAAGACCTCGCAGACGGCGCGCATCTTTTTCAGCGTCTTCGTCAATGCCGATCGCTCCGACGGCGTGAGGTCGGGCAAGCTCGCGATCGATGCCGCATAGAAATGCCGGCGCGCATCGGCGGGCAAGGTCTCGTCGTCGGCGACCTGCGATTCGAATTCCGCCGCCGAACGCAGCGGCGGCGGGCGGGCCATGCGCCTGATCGCTTCCATGGCGTCGAGGCCATCGGACGGCGCGCCGTCGAGCGCGCCGCGGGCCTCCTGCCGCCTGTGCCGCGACATGAGCGAGCCCGAGCGGCGCGACGCGGGTTCGACGTCGCCGCCGTCTCCGGCCACCAGCCGCGCATTCAACCGGACGGAAGACACGCTCGACGCTCCGTCGACGGCGCCGACTCCCGCCCTGTACCCGTTCGGTCGACCGGCGAGATCCGACAGATGGCCCGCGTGCGGGAAGGGCGTCGGATCGGCGTCCGGATTTGCGGGCGCCGAACAAAACAATCCTCGGGCCCATTCGATCGCGGGCTGGATGCAGCCGCCAAGGCAGGCGTCAAAGGTCATGTCGGATTCGCAAGCGTCTCGAAGATTCGCCGCGCGGGCGCCGCGCGGCCTCGCGCCCGGCGGGCGTGGCGCGAGCGGCCGTCAGAGCGCTTGGCCCCCAGGGCATCCGGCGCTGCGCCAGCGGCGTCTCCTCTTGCCGCGCCGGTGGAGTTCGAAACCCGCCGGCCATGCAGGCCGGGCCAATGCCGATGCGGGGTCGGCGGCGGGCCTCTTGTGGAGGGCCGCGACGCCGCACGCTCGCCCCCTCGGGAGTGGGGGAGGCGCGCCGTCGCGCAACTCGATGAGCCGATCGTGCTCATACTCTTCGTCCGACAAAAAGCCGATGAGCGCGTTGCGCCTGTCGGACAGGAAATTGCTGCGCTGACGGCCCGCGGCGAGTTTGCGGTGCGCGAGGGCCACGATCTTGTCGAAGAGCCGCTGCTTGGCGGCCTCCGGCATCTGCAAGTCCACGAGGGGCAGCGCATACAGCATTTCGCAAACCGCCTGCGCGTGCGCCTCGCTGGCTTCCACGGCGCCGAAGAATTCATCGACCGCCTGCATGAAGTCGTCGTCCGGCACCCGCCCCCTCAGGTCGAACAAAGCCTTGGCGGCTGCCGTCAACAGCACGCCATCCTGCCCATCGCGCCGCTCGGAAAAAACCTTGCAGATCGCACGCATGTCCTTCAGTTTCATTTTCGAGTCTCGGATCCTGGATGTCGAACGACGCCGGCGCTGGATTGCACCCGCAGGCGACTTGATCCATTGAGCCTCGGCCGCCGCGCTTGCGCGCCGGCTTTTGCGAAGGGATGTCGCGCAATCCGAATTTCGCGGGCGCGGACGCTTCGTTCTTCGGTTCCGCGCGACTTGTCCGCCCACGGCCGGCCCGCGGCGCGGGGCGGCGCAAGCGCTCCCGCGAGCGCGCAGGCTTAAGATGCCGCTGGACAGACTGCCGAGACGCGAGACCCTCCATGAACGTCATCGAATCCCTCCTGGCCGAGGCGGCCGCGATCACCGCGCTGCGACGGGAAATCCACGCCCATCCCGAACTCTGCTTCCAGGAGCTGCGCACGAGCGATCTCGTCGCGGCCAAGCTGGGCGAATGGGGCATCCCGGTTCGGCGCGGGCTCGGCAAGACCGGTGTCGTGGGCATCGTCAAGGGCGCCGGCGGCTCGTCCGGCCGCGCCATCGGCCTGCGCGCGGACATGGACGCGTTGCCCATGTCCGAGTCGAACACTTTCGCGCACGCGAGCCGCAACCCCGGCCGGATGCACGCGTGCGGCCACGACGGCCACACGGCGATGCTGCTCGCCGCCGCGCAGCATCTCGCGAAACACCGCGATTTCGACGGCACGGTTTACCTGCTGTTCCAGCCGGCCGAAGAAGGCGGCGGCGGCGCGCGCGAGATGATCAAGGACGGCCTGTTCACCGAATTCCCGATGGACGCCGTGTTCGGCATGCACAACTGGCCCGGGCTCTCCGTGGGCCAGATGGCCGTCTGCGCCGGGCCCTGCATGGCCTCCAGCAACGAGTTCTTCATCACGATCCGTGGCCGCGGATCGCACGCCGCGCTGCCGCACCTGAGCGTCGATCCGGTCCCGGTGGCCTGCCAGATGGTGCAGGCGTTCCAGACCATCGTCACGCGCAACAAGAAGCCCACCGACACTGGCGTGATCTCGGTGACGACGATCCATGCCGGCGAGGCGACCAACGTCGTGCCCGACGCCTGCGTGATCGAAGGCACCGTGCGGACGTTCACGCTGCCCGTGCTCGACCTCATCGAAAAACGCATGCGCGAGATCGCGACGCACACGGCGGCGGCGTTCGGCGCGACCGTGGAGTTCCGCTTCCACCGCAACTATCCGCCGACCGTCAACCATGCGGCCGAAGCCGAATTCGTGGCCGACGTGATGCGCGACCTCCTCGGCGCGGACAACGCGCCGGCCTTCGAACCGTCGATGACGGCCGAGGACTTCAGCTACTTCCTGCTGGAACGGCCCGGCGCGTATTTCGTCATCGGCAACGGCGACGGCCGGCATCGCCTGGCCTACGACGGCGGCGGCGCGGCGCCGGACGACCCGGCCGCCGAGGCGCGCCGGCTCGGGCCCTGCACGCTGCACAACCCCCATTACGATTTCAACGACGACTTGATCCCGCTGGGCGGCAGCTTCTGGATCCACCTGGTCGACAAGTGGTTCGCGACGGCCGGCGGCGCCCCCCGGTGACGCCGGGCCCTCAGCGGCGCGCTTCGAGCCGGCGCGAAAGATCGTCGACGATGGTGATCAGCACGTTGAAATCCGCCGGCTTCGTCACGTAGAAGTCGAAGCCCGCCTCATCGGCGCGGCGCTTGGCGTCGAGCTCGGACACCGCGGTCAGCGCCACCAGCACCGGCGGCGAATCGATCAGCAGCGAACGCAACGCGCGCGCGGCGCCGTAGCCGTCGAGGACGGGCATGTTGATGTCGAGGAACACGATGTCGGGCGCGAACGCCTTGGCCGAATCGACCGCCTGCTGGCCGTGGTAGGAGGTCATCGTCTCGTGCCCGAGCGCATCGAACAACAACGCCAGGCTGTCGGCGCTGTCGCGGAGATCGTCGACCACCATGATCTTTGACATTTGATGAACCCCATCCCCTTCCCGAGCCGACCGCCCGGCTCCGCCTCGGACGCGCCGTCCGGTGAATCCAGCCGGCGCTGGCGACGCGGGAAAATTGATTGCGGCAAACCGCGATCCTGTAGGTTACTTCGTCCGCAGGAAGTTTGCGCGGTCCCGGAGCCTCCTGGCCGGCCGGATCCGTCCAGGGGGCCTCAGTCGGCCAGCAGCCGGCGCAGCAGGCCCGCGGTGGAGGCGTCCAGGCCCTCGGCGTCTCCGTTTTCGAACCGTGGGATCAAGGCGTTGCACAGCGCCTTGCCGAGCTCGACGCCCCATTGATCGAAGCTGTTGATGCCCCAAATCGCACCGGTGCAGAACACGCGGTGCTCGTACATCGCGATCAGCGCGCCCAGCGAACGCGGCGTCAACGCCTCGAGCACGAAGGTGGTGCTCGGCCGATTGCCCGGGAAGCTGCGGTGTTCGGCGACGACCTCGCGCGCGAGCGCGCGCGAGGCGGTCGGGGCAGATTCGCCCGCGGCTTGCGCGGCGTCCTTGCCCTGCATCAGCGCCTGCGATTGCGCGAGGCAGTTGGCGAGCAATTTCCGGTGCAGGTCGGCATAGGCGCCGACCTGGTCCGCCGCCGGCCTCTTGAACGCGATGAACTCGACCGGCACGACATCCGAGCCCTGGTGCAGCATCTGGAAATACGCGTGCTGGCCATTGGTGCCGGGTTCACCCCAGACGACCGGGCTCGTCGCGACGGCCACCGGCCGGCCTTCGAGATCGACGCGCTTGCCGTTCGACTCCATCTCGAGCTGCTGCAAGTAGGCCGGGAAACGTTTCATGCCTTGGTGGTAAGGCGCGACGCTGCGGCTCGTGAAGCCGTGGAAATTGCGGTGCCACACGTCGATCAGCGCCAGCTGCGCGGGCAGGTTGCGCTCCAGCGGCGCGTTGCGGAAGTGCTCGTCCATCTCGTGGGCGCCGGCGAGGAATTCGCGGAAGCGCCGCTCGCCGACCGAGATGGCGATCGACAGGCCGATCGCGCTCCACAGCGAATAGCGGCCGCCGACCCAGTCCCAGAAACCGAACGTGGTGGCGATGCCGAACTTCGCGGCGCCTTCGACGTTCGAGGTGACGCCGACGAAATGCTCGGCGACCTCGCCGCCGCCGCCGGCGACGAACCAGTCGCGCGCGACGGCGGCGTTGGCGATCGTCTCCTGCGTGGTGAACGTCTTCGACGCGACGATCACCAGGGTCTTGGCCGGATCCAATCCGTCCAGCACCGGTTTGATGTCGTGCCCGTCGACGTTGGAGACGAAATGGAAGCGCAGGCCGGGATGCCTGAATTCCTCGAGCGCGAGCACCGCCATCTGGGGCCCGAGGTCCGAGCCGCCGATGCCGATGTT
>JBEVLR010000222.1:0-5519 GCA_040509075.1 Burkholderiaceae bacterium
CTGTGGGCCACCGGCCGCGGCGCGCGGGCCGCCGACGCTTCCAAAGACGCCAAAGGCGGCAAGCGGGCCGCGGACGCGGCCGTCCCGGTCAAGCTGGCGGCGGTCAAGGTGCAGGACATGCCGATTTTCCGCGTCGGCATCGGCACCGTGACGCCGACCTTCTCGGTGACGGTCAAGGCGCGCGTGGACGGCCAGCTCGACGCCGTCGGCTTCGCCGAAGGACAGGACGTCAAGAAGGGCCAGCTCCTCGCCAGGATCGATCCGCGCGCGCTGCAGGCGCAACTGCTGCAGGCGCAGGCCGCGCGCGCCAAGGATCAGGCCACGCTCGCCAGCGCGCGCGCCGACCTGCAGCGCACCGTCACGCTGATCGCGCAGGACGCCGCCACGCCGCAGCAGCTCGACGCGCAGAAATCGCTGGTCGCGCAGCTCGAGGCCGCGGTGCAGGCCGACGCCGCGGCCATCAACGGCGCGCAGGTGCAGCTCGACTTCACCACGATCACCGCGCCCATCGCCGGCCGCGTCGGCGCGCGCCTCGTCGACCCGGGCAACATCGTCCACGCGGACGACGC
This sequence comes from Burkholderiaceae bacterium, assembly GCA_040509075.1. Lineage (GTDB taxonomy): Bacteria > Pseudomonadota > Gammaproteobacteria > Burkholderiales > Burkholderiaceae_C > Scleromatobacter. The sequence goes on from JBEVLR010000222.1 coordinate 570, forward strand.
CACGGGCCTCGTCGTCATCAACCAGATCGATCCGATCTCGGTGCTCTTCACGCTGCCCGACGACGCCGTGCAGGACACCAACCGCGCGCTCGCCGCGAGCCCGAAGCCCTTGGCCGTGCGGGCGTTCCAGCGCGCCAGCGGCGAACTGCTGGGCACCGGCACGCTGACGCTGGTGAACAACCAGATCGACACGGGCTCGGGCACCGTGCAGATGAAGGCGAGTTTCCCGAACCCGCAGCATGCGCTGTGGCCGGGCCAGTTCGTGAACGTGCGCCTGATCCTGGGCGGCCGGCCGCAAGCCCTGACGATGCCGGAGGCGGCGGTGCAGCGCGGCCAGGCGGGCGTCTACGCCTACGTCGTCGACGCCGGCGGCCAGACGGTGCGCAACCAGCCGATCACGCTGGAGCAGGTCGCCGACGGCGTGGCGATCGTCAGGGCCGGCCTGGCCGCCGGCGACAAAGTCGTCGTCGACGGGCAGTACAAGCTCAAGCCCGGCTCGCGCATCGTCGAGGCGCCGCGCGCGGCGCCGGCCGGCGCCGCGTCCGCCGCATCGGGCGCGAGGAGCGGGACGTGAGCGTTTCCGCCGGATTCATCAGGCGGCCGATCGGCACCACGCTGCTGGCGCTGGCGATCCTGCTGATCGGCATGGCGGTGTTCCCGCTGCTGCCGATCGCGCCGCTGCCGCAGGTCGACTTCCCGACCATCCAGGTCTCCGCCAACCTGCCCGGCGCGAGCCCGGAGACCATGGCGTCCAACGTCGCGCAGCCCCTCGAACGCCAGTTCTCGCTGATCGCCGGGCTGAGCCAGATGACCTCGACCAGCGGCATCGGCTCGACGCAGATCACGCTGCAGTTCGACCTCAACCGCCCCATCGACGGCGCGGCGCTCGACGTGCAGGCCGCGATCAACGCCGCCACGGGGCAGCTGCCCGCCAACCTGCCGAACCCGCCGACCTTCCGCAAGGTCAACCCGGCGGATTCGCCGATCATGCTGCTGGCGGTGCACTCCGACACCTTGCCGCTGATCGAGACCAACGACTACGCCGACAACATCCTCGCGCAGCAGATCTCGCAGATCTCGGGCGTGGGCCTCGTCAACATCGGCGGCGCCCAGAAACCCGCGGTGCGCGTGCAGGTCGACCCGGCCCGGATCGCCGCGCTCGGCATCAGCCTGGAAGACGTCCGCGCGGTCATCGCCGGCGTGTCGGTGAACCAGCCCAAGGGCACGATCGACGGCCCGAACCAGGCGTTCACGGTCTACACGAACGACCAGCTGCTCAAGGCCAAGCCGTGGAACGACGTGATCATCGCCTACAAGGGCGGCGCGCCGATCCGCATCCGCGACATCGGCGTGGCCGTCGACGCGCCCGAGAACAACAAGGTCGCCGCCTGGGCCTACTCCGGCGCCGCCGCGCCCGACAGCGTCGGCAACGGCCGCGGCATGCTGCTGGTCATCACCAAGCAGCCGGGCGCCAACGTGATCGAGACGGTCGACGCGATCAAGCAGGCGCTGCCCCGGCTGCAGGCGTCGATCCCGCCGACGGTGAAGGTCGACACGCTGATCGACCGCACGCAGACGATCCGCGCCTCCGTGCACGACGTCGAATCGACGCTGCTGCTGACGATCGCGCTGGTCGTGCTCGTCATCTTCGTCTTCCTGCGCAACGTCGCCGCCACGCTGATCCCCAGCGTCACGGTGCCGCTGGCGCTGATGGGCACCGCCGGCGCGATGTACCTGCTCGGCTACAGCCTCGACAACCTGTCGCTGATGGCGCTGACCATCGCGGTCGGCTTCGTCGTCGACGACGCCATCGTGATGCTGGAGAACATCTACCGCCACGTCGAGGAGGGCATGAGCCCGATGGACGCCGCGTTCAAGGGCGCCGGCGAGATCGGCTTCACCATCATCTCGATCTCCGTGTCGCTGGTGGCGGTGTTCATCCCGCTGCTGCTGATGGGCGGCATCGTCGGGCGCCTGTTCCGCGAGTTCGCGGTCACGGTGACGCTGACGATCGGCGTCTCGGTGCTCATCTCGCTGACGCTGACGCCCATGCTGTGCTCGCGCTTCCTGAAAGGCGGGCACCCGGCCCGGCACGGCCGGCTGCACCAGCTGTTCGAGGCGGGCTTCGACAAGATGCTGGGCGGCTACGAGCGCGGGCTCGACTTCGTCTTGGAGCGCCAGTTCGCCACGTTGATGGCGTTCCTGGCCACGCTGGCCGCGACCGCGGCGCTGTTCATCGCCATCCCCAAGGGCTTCTTCCCGCAGCAAGACACCGGCTTCATTTCGGGCAACGCGCAGTCCACGCAGGACTCGTCGTTCGAATCGATGAACCGGCGCCAGGTGCAGTTCGCCGACGCGATCCGCCAGGACCCCGACGTCACCGGCGTGGCGATGTTCGGCAATTCGTCGCAGTTCAACACCGGCAACTTCTTCATCGCGCTGAAGCCGAAGGACGAAGGCCGCACGGCGAGCTCGGACGAGATCATCGCGCGGCTGCGCCCGAAGCTCGCGAAGATCGAAGGGGCGACGCTGCTGATGCAGTCCGGCCAGGACATCAACGTCGGGGGCCGGCTCGCGCGCACCCAATACCAGTACACGATCACCGACGCGAACATCGACGAGCTCAACGAATGGGCGCCGAAGATCCTCGCCGGCTTCCAGCGGCTGCCGCAGCTGGCCGACGTCGCCTCCGACCTGCAGAACGCGGCCACCACCGCGACGCTGACGATCGACCGCGACCGCGCGTCGAGCTTCGGCATCACGCCGGCGCTCATCGATTCGACGATCTACGACGCGATCGGCCAGCGCCAGGTGAGCCAGTACTTCACGCAGATCAACAGCTACCACGTGGTGCTCGAAGTCACGCCCAAGCTCCAGCAGGATCCGGGCCTGTTCGACAAGCTGTACCTGACCTCCCCGGTCACCGGCAAGCAGGTTCCGCTGTCGACCTTCGTCAAGGTCGACACCAACAAGACCGCCTACCTGTCCATCAGCCACCAGAGCCAGTTCCCGGCCGTCACGATCTCGTTCAACCTGAACCCGGGCGCCGCGCTCGGCCAGGCGGTCGACGCGATCAACCAGGCGCAGGCGCAGATGGGCCTGCCGCAGGCGCTCACCGGCTCGTTCCAGGGCACTGCGCAGGCGTTCAACGCGTCGCTGCGCACGCAGCCGTACCTGATCGCCGCGGCGCTCGTGGCCGTCTACATCGTGCTGGGGCTGCTGTACGAGAGCTACATCCACCCGATCACGATCCTGTCGACGCTGCCGTCGGCCGGCGTCGGCGCGCTGCTGATCCTGATGGCGGGCGGCTACGACCTCAGCGTCATCGCGCTGATCGGCATCATCTTGCTGATCGGCATCGTGAAGAAGAACGGGATCATGATGGTCGACTTCGCGCTCACCGCGGAGCGCGGGCAGGGCATGGGGCCCGAGGAGGCGATCCGCCGCGCCTGCCTGCTGCGCTTCCGCCCCATCATGATGACGACGATGTGCGCGCTGCTCAGCGGCCTGCCGCTGATGCTGGGCCACGGCGCGGGCTCGGAGCTGCGCCGGCCGCTCGGCTTCGCGATGGTCGGCGGCCTGGTGCTGTCGCAGGCGCTGACGCTGTTCACCACGCCGGTGGTCTACCTGTACCTCGACCGGGCGCATCATTGGTACGAGCGGCGCAAGGGCGCCCGCCGGGCGCGCGGACGGCCCGACGCCGGCGGCGCCGATCCCGACCGCGGCCCGCCGGCGGCCGCGTCCGGCCCGCATTGACCCCGGGCTCCCACATGAAGCTGCTGATCGTCGAAGACGAGCCCAAGACCGCCGAGTACCTGCGCAAGGGCCTGTCCGAGCAGGGCTGCGCGATCGACGTCGCCCACAACGGCATCGACGGCCGGCATCTCGCGCTGGTGCACGACTACGACGTCATCGTGCTCGACGCGATGCTGCCCGGCCTCGACGGCTTCACGCTGCTGCGCGCGCTGCGCGCCGTCAAGCAGACGCCGGTCATCATGCTCACCGCACGCGACTCGATCGAGGACCGCGTGCGCGGCCTGCACGACGGCGCCGACGACTACCTCGTCAAGCCGTTCTCGTTCCTCGAGCTGCTCGCGCGCCTGCAGGCGTTGCAGCGGCGCGGCCGCGCGCAGGAGCCCACGCAGCTGAAGATCGCCAACCTGCAGATCGACCTGATCGCGCGCAAGGCCTGGCGCGGCGCCGAGCGCATCGACCTCAGCGCCAAGGAGTTCGCGCTGCTGGCCGTGCTGGCGCGGCGCCAGGGCGAGATCCTGTCGAAGACGGCCATCGCCGAGCTGGTGTGGGACATGAACTTCGACTCCAACACCAACGTCGTGGAGGTCGCCATCAAGCGCCTGCGCGCCAAGGTGGACAACGCGTTCAGCCCCAAGCTGCTGCACACCATCCGTGGCATGGGCTACGTGATGGAGGCGCGCGACGAGCCGGCGTCCGCCGAGGAGTCGTCGACGTGAGGCGTTCCATCACGGCGCGCATGGTGCTGATGTTCGCGCTGTGCGTGCTGGTGCTGTTCGCCGTGATCGGCGGCGTGCTGTACGGCGTGCTGGGCCGCGAGCTCGTGCGCCACCAGAACGACGAGCTCAACACCAACCTGCAGAACATGCGCTACTCGATCGATCGCTTCGGCGACCTCGAGCACTGGGCGCGCCTGCAGGCCAAGATGGACACGCTGGGCCCCGGCGACGGCAGCGTGCGCTTCTGGGTGCTCAGCGACGATCCGCGCTTCCAGTACGGCAAGGGCATGGCCGAGATCGATGCGCTCACGCGCGAGACCGGCCGCAGCCTGCTGCTGCCCGGCGAGGAGAAGCCCTACCGCACGCTGTCGGCCCACATCCCGCCGTTCGAGCAGCGCCCGGCGGTGCGGCTGATCGTGGGCAAGAACACCGAGCCCTATGCGCGCACGCGCCGCACCTTCCTCACGGCGCTGGTGTC
>JBEVLR010000223.1:0-8261 GCA_040509075.1 Burkholderiaceae bacterium
CGATCATCGTCGACGAGATCCCGTACCAGGTGAACAAGAAGACGCTGCTCGAACGCATCGCCGAGCTGGTCCACGAGAAGAAGATCGAAGGCATCAGCCACATCCAGGACGAGTCCGACAAGTCGGGCATGCGCATCGTGATCGACCTCAAGCGCGGCGAAGTGCCCGAGGTCGTGCTGAACAACCTGTACAAGCAGACGCAGCTGCAGGACACGTTCGGCATGAACATGGTCGCGCTGATCGACGGCCAGCCCAAGGTCTGCAACCTGAAGCTGCTGATCGCCGTGTTCCTGGAGCACCGCCGCGAAGTCGTCACGCGCCGCACGATCTACGAACTGAAGAAGGCGCGCGATCGCGGCCACGTGCTCGAAGGCCTGGCCGTCGCGCTGGCCAACATCGACGATTTCATCGCGCTGATCAAGGAATCGCCGACGCCGCCGGTCGCCAAGGCCGCGCTGATGGCGCGCGGATGGGATTCGTCGCTCGTGCGCGGGATGCTCGAGCGCGCCACCGCCGGCGCCCCGGGCGGCAGCGCGTCGTTCCGCCCCGACGGGCTGCCCGACCATTACGGCCTGCAGGCCGACGGCCTGTACCGGCTGTCGGACACCCAGGCGCAGGAAATCCTGCAGATGCGCCTGCAGCGCCTCACCGGCCTCGAACAGGACAAGATCGTCGGCGAATACAAAGACGTGATGGCCGAGATCGCCGACCTGCTGGACATCCTGGCGAAGAAGGAACGCGTCACCACCATCATCGGCGACGAGCTGCTCGCGCTGAAGGCCGAGTTCGGCGCCGCCAAGCCCGCCGCGCGCCGCAGCCACATCGAGCACAACGTGCAGGAGCTCGGCACCGAGGACCTGATCACGCCGACCGACATGGTCGTCACGCTGAGCCACACCGGCTACTTCAAGAGCCAGCCGCTGGCCGAATACCGCGCGCAGCGCCGCGGAGGCCGGGGCAAGCAGGCCACGCAGACGAAGGAGGACGACTGGGTCGACCAGCTGTTCATCGCGAACACGCACGACTGGATCCTGTGCTTCTCCGACGCCGGCCGGGTGTACTGGCTCAAGGTCTGGGAGGTGCCGCAAGGCGGACGCGCGTCGCGCGGCAAGCCGATCGTCAACATGTTCCCGCTGCAGAAAGGCGAGAAGATCACGGTCGTGCTGCCGATCACGGGCGAGTTCCGCTCGTTCCCGTCGGACCACTTCATCTTCATGTCGACCGCGCTCGGCACCGTCAAGAAGACGCCGCTCGACGACTTCAGCAACCCGCGCAAGGCCGGCATCATCGCCGTCAACCTCGACGACGGCGACCACCTGATCGGCGCCGCGCTGACCGACGGCCGGCACGACGTGATGCTGTTCAGCGACGGCGGCAAGGCCGTGCGGTTCGACGAAGCCGACGTGACCCCGCACGGCCGCACCTCGCGCGGCGTGAAGGGCATGACGCTCGAAGCCGGCCAGCAGGTGATCGCGATGCTGGTCGCCGAAGACGAGACGCAGAGCGTGCTCACGGCCACCGAGAACGGTTTCGGCAAGCGCACCTCGATCGTCGAATACACCCGCCACGGCCGCGGCACCAAAGGCATGATCGCGATCCAGCAGAGCGAGCGCAACGGCAAGGTGGTGGCGGCCACGCTGGTGCGCCCGAACGACGAGATCATGCTGATCACCGACAAGGGCGTGCTCGTGCGCACCCGCATCAGCGAGGTCCGCGAGCTCGGCCGCGCGACGCAGGGCGTGACGCTGATCGCGCTCGACGACGGCTCCAAGCTGACCGGCCTGCAGCGCATCGTCGAGAACGACGCGAACGTCGATGCCGCCGAAAGCGGCGACGCCGAAGCGCCGGTGGACGGCGGCGACGCCGCGGCCTGACGATGCCGGCCACGCGTCCCTACAACTTCGCCGCCGGCCCGGCGGCGATCCCCGAGGCCGTGCTCCGCGAGGCCGCCGCCGACATGCTGGATTGGCGCGGCTGCGGCGTCGGCGTGATGGAGATGAGCCACCGCGGCGCGCAGTTCATGGAGATCGCGCGCACCGCGCAGGCCGACCTGCGCGAGCTGCTCGCGGTGCCGGCGGATTTCCGCATCCTGTTCCTGCAAGGCGGCGGCCTCGGCGAGAACGCGATCGTGCCGATGAACCTTTCGCGCGGCGGCCAGGTCGATTTCGTGCAGACGGGCAGTTGGTCGAAGAAATCGTTCGGCGAAGCCAAACGCTACGCGGACGCCGCGCTCGCGGCCAGCAACGCGGGCGCGGCCGACGGCGCGATCCCCGACCCGTCTTCATGGACGCTGCGCCGGGGCGCGTCCTACCTGCACCTGTGTTCGAACGAGACGATCGACGGCGTCGAGTTCCACGCGCTGCCCGACCTGAAGGCGCTGGGCAGCGACGCGCCGCTGGTGATCGATTGTTCGTCGCACATCCTGTCGCGCCCGATCGACTGGTCGCGCGTGGGCCTGGCTTTCGCGGGCGCGCAGAAGAACATCGGCCCGGCCGGCCTGACGATCGTGATCGTGCGCGACGACCTGCTGGGCCGCGCGCTGCCGCACACGCCGTCCGCGTTCGACTACCGCATCGTGGCCGACAACGACTCGATGTTCAACACGCCCCCGACCTGGGCGATCTACGTCGCCGGATTGACGTTCCGATGGATCAAGGCGCAAGGCGGCGTCGCGGCCATGGAAGCCGCGGCGGCCGAAAAGGCGGCCCTGCTCTACGCGGCGCTCGACGCGAGCGGTTTCTACGTCAACCGCGTGGCGCCCGCTTCGCGCTCGCGCATGAACGTGCCGTTCTTCCTGCGCGACGGGACGCTCGACGACGCCTTCCTCGCCGGGGCGGAGCGGCGCGGGCTGCTGGCGTTGAAGGGCCACAAGAGCGTGGGCGGGATGCGCGCGTCGATCTACAACGCGATGCCGGTCGACGGCGTGCGCGCGCTGGTGTCCTGGTTGCGCGAGTTCGAGGACAGCCATGGCTGAAAACGACGTTCCGAATCCCGAACTGCTGGCGCTGCGCCTGCAGATCGACGCCCTCGACCGCGAGCTGCTCGCGGCGCTGAACCGCCGCGCCGCGCTGGCGCAGACCGTGGGCGAGGTGAAGAAGCGCGAGGGCTCGGTCGCGTTCCGCCCCGAGCGGGAGGCGCAGGTCATCGACGGCCTCAAGGCGGCGAACCCCGGGCCGCTGAAATCGGAGAGCGTCGCGCCGATCTGGCGCGAAATCATGTCGGCCTGCCGCGCGCTCGAGACGCCCACGCGCGTCACCTACCTCGGCCCCGCGGGCACCTTCAGCGAGGAGGCCGCGCTGGGCTACTTCGGCTCGTCGATCGTGCGCGTGCCTTGCGCGAGCGTCGACGAAGTGTTCCGCACCACGACGGCCGGCGCGGCCGACTTCGGCGTCGTGCCGGTCGAGAACTCCACCGAAGGCATGGTCGCGCGCTCGCTCGACCAATTCCTGACCACCCCGCTGTTCATCATCGGCGAGACGAGCCTGTTCGTGCGCCAGAACCTGCTGCGCAAGGTCAACGACCTGGCCGGCATCGCCACCGTCTGCGCGCATCCGCAGGCGCTCGCGCAATGCCACATGTGGCTCAACGACCACCTGCCGCAGGCCGAACGCAAGCCGGTCGCGAGCAACGCCGAGGGCGCGCGCCTCGCGTCGCTCGACCCGTCGATGGCCGCGATCGCCGGCGTGCGCGCGGGCAGCGAGTGGGGCCTGCACGTCGTGTCGCCGGCGATCCAGGACGACGCCAACAACCGCACCCGTTTCGCGGTCATGACGCATCCGCAGCGCCACCCGGCGCCGAAAGCCTCGGGCCACGACTGCACCAGCCTCGTGGCCACCGTGTCGAACCGGCCGGGGGCGCTGCACGACATGCTCGTGCCGCTGAAAGCCAACGGCGTGTCGATGACCCGCTTCGAATCGCGGCCCGCGCGGTCGGGGCAATGGGAATACTACTTCTTCGTCGATGTCTCGGGCCACCCCGACGAGCCGCAAGTGCGCGCGGCCCTGGACGGGTTGCGGTCGGTCTGCGGGTTCTTCAAGATCCTGGGAACCTACCCCATCGACGTCCACTGACCCGTCCATCGCCGCGAGGAGAAGCGCGCCCCGCGGCCACGGGCGGGCGCACGGACATGTCCAGCCCAGCCTGGCGGCGCACCGACGGCTCGAGGCCTTCGCGCGCCGCGCGGCGGCCGTTGCGCCCGCCTCCGCACGGACGAGCGGGCGTCGCGCCCGCTAGAATCGGACGGTCGCTGGCCAACGCCCGAGGCAGGCGCCCCCGGTTCGGCGCGCGTCGAGCCGCAGCCTGCGCCCGCGCCGCAACCGTCCCGGCGGAATCCGGCGGGCCGCGCCGTCCCCGTCCAGGCGCCGACCCGCCGTCTCCGCGCCGTTTGTTCAAGAATCCATCCATGACGACCCGCCCGCTCCCGGTGCCGACCGTTTTTCGCGCGACCGCACCGCGCCCGCCCGGAAACGGGACGGCACGTTGATGTTCAAACAACTCGGCCTGATCGGCTGCGGCCTGATGGGCGGTTCGTTCGCGCTCGCGCTGAAGCGCGCGGGGCTCGTCAGGCACGTCGTCGGCTACAGCAAATCGCCGTCGACCGTCATCCAGGCCCAGAAGCTGGGCGTGGTCGACCAGGCGGCCGATTCCGCGTTGCTGGCCGTCTCGGGGTCCGACATCGTGCTCATCGCCGTGCCCGTGGCGGCGACCGAAGCCACGTTCCGCGCGATCCGCCATCTGGTGCGCCCGAGCACGCTGTTCATGGACGTCGGCAGCACGAAGGGCGACGTGGTCGAGGCCGCGCGCGCCGTGCTCAAGGACCGGTTGCCCAGCTTCGTGCCGGCGCATCCGATCGCCGGCCGGGAAGTCTCGGGCATCGCCCACGCCGACGCCGGCCTGTACCAGGATTGCCAAGTCGTGCTGACGCCGGTCGCGGAGACCGATCCCGCGCTGGTCGAGCGCGCCCGCGCCGCCTGGACCGGCATCGGCGCGCAGGTGCGCACCATGTCCCCGGAAGCGCACGACGCCGCCTTTTCGGCCGTCAGCCACCTGCCGCACCTCATCGCGTTCGCGTCGTACCTGTCGGTGGCGCGGCAAGACGAAGGTCCGCAGTACCTTGATCTCGCCGGCCCCGGATTCCGCGATTTCACGCGCATCGCCGCCAGCGAGCCGACGGTCTGGCGCGACATCCTGATGGTCAACCGCTCGCAGGTGCTCGCGCAGGCCGAGCAATTCAAGACGATGCTGTTCCAGTTCGAATCGGCGATGCGCGAAGGCCGCGGCGATGTGCTGGAAGCGCTGATCCGGGAGGCGTCGAACGGCCGCGCCCGCTGGAAGAAGGCGGGCTGAAAAGCATGTTCGAGATCCCGTTCCTCGACATCCCGCCGCTGCGTTCGGCCGCCGGCGACGTGCGCCTGCCCGGCTCCAAGAGCATCTCGAACCGCTTGCTGCTGCTGGCCGGCCTGGCCGACGGCACGACCGCGCTGCACGATCTGCTCGACTCCGACGACACCCGCGTGATGCTCGCCGCGCTGGAGGCGCTCGGCTGCGGCGTGGAGCGCGACGGCGCGGCGCTTCGGGTGACGGGAATCGGCGGCGCGCTCCGCGGCCGATCGGCGAAACTGTTCCTCGGCAACGCCGGCACCGCGATGCGCCCGCTCACGGCCGCCCTCGCCGTGCTCGCGGCCCAGCAGGGCGGCGCGTTCGAGCTGTCGGGCGTCGCGCGCATGCACGAGCGGCCGATCGCAGACCTGGTCGACGCGCTGGTGCAGCTCGGATGCCCGGTCGCTTACCTGGGCGAAACCGGCTATCCGCCGTTGAAGGTCGGCGCCGGCGGCGGCAAGGTGGGCGCGCTCGCCACGCAGGCGCCGATCCGCGTGCGCGGCGACGTCTCCAGCCAGTTCCTGACGGCGCTGCTGCTGGCGCTGCCGCTGGCGACCGCGGACGGGCCGGTGACGATCGCGGTCGACGGCGAACTGATCTCCAAGCCCTACGTCGACATCACGCTGAAGCTGCTGGCGCGCTTCGGCATCGCGGTCGAACTCGATCCGGCCCAGCCGTACGCGCGCTTCACGCTGCCGCGCGGCTCGCGATACCGCTCTCCGGGCGCGATCCACGTCGAGGCGGACGCGTCGTCGGCGTCCTACTTCATCGCGCTCGGCGCGCTGGCCGGAGTCGCCCGTCCGGTGCGCATCGCCGGCGTCGGGCTCGATTCGATCCAGGGCGACATCCGCTTCGTCGACGCGGCGCGCGCCATGGGGGCCCGGGTGGACGGCGGCGCGGGCTGGCTCGAGGCGCGGCGCGGCGCCTGGCCGCTGAAGGCGATCACCCTCGACTGCAACCACATCCCCGACGCCGCGATGACGCTGGCGGCGATGGCGCTGTATGCCGACGGCACGACCCGGCTGACCAACATCGCGAGCTGGCGCGTGAAGGAGACCGACCGCATCGCCGCGATGGCCGCCGAGCTGCGCAAGCTCGGCGCGCTCGTCGTCGAAGGCGCCGATTCCATCGAGGTCACCCCGCCCGCCGCATGGCGAGCCGCCGAGATCCGCACCTACGACGACCACCGCATGGCGATGTGCCTGTCCCTGGCCGCGTTCAACCCGCTGGCCGGCGCCGTGCCCGCGCGTGCCGTGCGCATCCTGGACCCGAGGTGCGTCGCGAAAACATTCCCCGACTATTTCGAGTCGATGTTCGCACTGAGCGCCGCCGACGACGTCGACGTGCCGGTGATCGCGATCGACGGGCCCACGGCGTCCGGCAAAGGCACGCTCGCGGCCCGCGTCGCGCAGCGCCTGGGCTACGGGCTGCTCGACTCGGGCGCGCTTTACCGCGCGACCGCGCTCGCCGTGCAGCGGGCCGACGTCGATCCGGCCAGCGAAGCCGAGGTGGCGGCGATCGCCGCCTTGCTGGACTTGCGCTTCGAGGGCGATCGGGCGTTCCTGGACGGCGCCGAGGTCACCGACGCGCTGCGGCTGGAGGAAATCGGCAACCTGGCGTCCAGGATCTCGGCGTTCCCCGACGTGCGCCGAGCGCTGCACGGGCTGCAGCTGGCGTTCCGCCGTCCGCCCGGCTTGGTGGCGGATGGCCGCGACATGGGCACCGTCGTTTTCCCGGGCGCGGCGCTCAAGGTGTTCCTGACCGCGAGCGTCGAGGAACGGGCCGCGCGGCGCCACGCCCAATTGAAATCGAGGGGCGTTTCCGTTAACATCGACAGTCTTCTCGCAGAGCTGCAGATGAGGGACGCGCGCGACAAAAGCCGCGCCGTCGCCCCTTTGATGCCTGCCGAAGATGCGGTGTTGCTCGACAACTCCGGCATGTCGATCGACGAATGCGTCGATGTCGTGCTGGAAGCGTGGAGCCGGCACCGCGTGCAAGCCAAGCCCACCGCCTGAGCCCCCAGCGCTCGAACCTCGTGGGCCGGACCCCAAAATCCGGCTCGCGGCGGTGACCTGCCAACCTCAACCCTGCGCCCGTCCCCGGTCGCAAAAGCCGCCAGCGTCCGCGTCGTCCTTGCCGTCGAGCCGCCCCGGCCTTCTCAGGAAATTCCATGCCCAAGACCCAAGCCATCACCGATTTCGCACCCGATTCGTTCGCCGCGATGTTCGAGGAATCGCTCAAGAGCAGCGAAATGCGCTCCGGCGAAGTCATCACCGCCGAGGTGGTGCGCATCGATCACAGCTTCGTCGTCGTCAACGCCGGCTTGAAGAGCGAAGCCTACGTGCCGATCGACGAGTTCAAGAACGACCAGGGCGAGGTCGAAGTCCAGGTCGGCGATTTCGTCTCCGTGGCGATCGACGCCGTCGAGAACGGCTACGGCGACACCATCCTGTCGCGCGACAAGGCCAAGCGCCTCGCGTCGTGGCTGTCGCTGGAGACCGCGCTCGAGTCCGGAGACTTCGTCACCGGCACGGTCAGCGGCAAGGTCAAGGGCGGCCTGACGGTGCTCGTCAACGGCATCCGCGCGTTCCTGCCGGGGTCGCTGCTCGACACGCGCCCGGTCAAGGACATGAGCCCGTTCGAGGGCAAGACCATGGAGTTCAAGGTCATCAAGCTCGACCGCAAGCGCAACAACGTCGTGTTGTCGCGCCGCGCCGTGGTCGAAGCGTCGATGGGCGAGGAACGCGCGAAGCTGCTCGAGACGCTGTCCGAAGGCGCGATCGTCAACGGCGTGGTCAAGAACATCACCGAATACGGCGCGTTCGTCGACCTCGGCGGCATCGACGGCCTGCTGCACATCACCGACATGGCCTGGCGCCGCG
>JBEVLR010000224.1:0-4359 GCA_040509075.1 Burkholderiaceae bacterium
CTTCCAGCTCGCCCATCGCCGACTGGAGATAGTTGTGCTCGCCCATCGAACGGGCAAGCGACAGCTGGGTCTCGAGGAAATCGATGTGCTCCTCCGTATCGTCGAGGATTCGCTGCAGCAGCTCGCGCGATACATAGTCCCGCGCGGATTCGCAACCGGCGATGCCGTCCTTGATCGTGGACTGCGCGACGCGCTCGAGCTTCAGGTCGCACGCCATCGCCTCGAACACCGTCTCGCCGATCATCAACTTGCCCAGTTCCTGCAAGTTGGGCAGCCCATCGAGCATGAAGATGCGGTCCATGAGGCGATCGGCGTGCTTCATCTCTCCGATCGACTCCTCGTATTCCTTCTTAGCCATCTTGTCGAAGCCCCAGTGCTTGTACATCCTGTAATGGACGAAGTACTGGTTGATCGCGGTCAGCTCGTTCTTCAGCTGGGCTTGAAGGTGCGCGATGACCTGGGGATCGCCTTGCATGTGCAGACTCCTCGTTTTCGATGCGGATTGACGGCGCTCATCCTAGCTCGATTGAGGGAGTTCAAAAGGGAAGCGCCGAGGCGGACCGGCATTGTTTCCACTCCGGCGCGCGAATGGGAACCACTCGCGCAGTCGGCGACGGCGGATGCGGATCGCTTGGGCCGCCGGGCCCGGTTTGCCCGGCGCCGGATCGATCAGTACATCGTCCGACCGGGACGCCACCGGCTGCCCCACAGGATCAGCCACAGCAGCACCGCCTGCACCGGCAGGCGCACCCACAGCAGCCACATCGGCAACGACGGGAACTGGTCGTGCGCGTGCAGCATGTAGAAGTGCGCGGGCGTGACCGCGATCGTCAACGCGAACAGGCCCCATCCGGCGAGCCGGCGCGTCCACGGCAGCATCAGGCCGAACGCGCCGAGCAGTTCGAAGAGCCCGGTGATCAGCACGATGTCGCGCGGATCGGGCAGCGACGGCGGCACGATGCGCATCTCGGCTTCGGTGGCGACGAAATGCGCGGCGCCTCCGATCAGGAACCACAGGAAGACGAAGATCAGCGCCACGCGCTGCCAGCGGATGCCGCGCCGGGCGGTGGCCGGCGCCGTCTCGAAGGGCAGGTAGTTCACGCCCATGCGCCGGCTCCTTGCGCCCCGGATCCCCGATTCGCGCGCCCTGCGCCGAACCGCTCTTCGCCCTGCTTGCTGATGCCCACGCTATCCATTCCAGTCCGTGGGTGCGCTGCCGGTGCGGGCGCATCCCGACGCTCTCTCGTTGATCGACCGGCGATGATCGCGCAGCCGCGCGCGTCCCCGACCTTTCGTGACGAAAAATTCGTAACGAATACCGACTGCCGGGCAACGGCGCGGCGTTTCAATTCCGGCCGGATCGCGCTCGAGACTCCGCCAGCTGCCTGAGACGGCCCTCGCCCTGGCGGGCGAACATCCAACCCGGATATTCGGCGGTCGGGGCGCCGGCTTCGCCGAGCGTGGCCAGCTCGCCTTCGGACAGCTCCACCCGCACCGACGCGAGATTGTCGGCCAACTGGTCGGGACGCTTCGCACCGATGATCACGCTGGTCACTTGCGGCTGGTGCAGCAGCCAGGCGAGCGCCACTTGCGCGACCGACACGCCTTTGGCGGCCGCGATCGGCCTGATCGCCTCGATGACGAGCTCGGCGCGCCGGCGGTCCACCGGCGGGAAATCGAAAACCTGGCGGCGGCTTCCCGGCTCGGCGGGGCCGATGCCCGCGGGGGTGCCGTCGGCCTTGTACTTGCCGCTGAGCAGGCCGCCGGCGAGCGGACTCCAGACCATCAAGCCCAAACCTTCGCTGCGCAGCATCGGCACGATTTCGCGCTCCAGATCCCGCCCGGCGATCGTGTAGTACGCCTGCAGGGACTCGAAGCGCGACAGGCCCAGGCGTTCCGACACCCCCAGCGCCTTGACGATCTGCCAGGCCGCCCAGTTCGACACGCCCACATAGCGCACGCGGCCGTCGCGCACCAGATGGTCGAGCGCGCGCACGGTCTCCTCGATCGGCGTGGCGGGGTCGAAGCCGTGGATCTGGTAGAGGTCGATGTGGTCCAGCTGCAGCCGCTTCAGGCTGGCCTTGACGCCGTCCATGATGCGGCCGCGCGAGGCGCCGCGGCCGTTCGGGCCCGGCATCGCCTCGCCGAACACCTTGGTGGCGACCACCACGCTTTCGCGCGGCACCTTCAGGTTCTTCAACGCCTGGCCGGTGATCTCTTCGGCGGCGCCGCCCGAATAAACGTCGGCGGTGTCGAGGAAATTGATCCCGGCGTCGATCGCCTGCCCGACCAGGCGCTGCGCATCGGCTTGCCCGAGGTCGCCGATCTTTCCCCAGATGCCTTCGGAGCCGCCGAACGTCATCGTGCCGAGGCACAGCTCGGACACGAACAGGCCAGTGCGGCCGAGAGGGTGGTGGCGCATGGGCGGACTCCGTTTTCGCGCGTCGAGCGGCCGGGCCGCGCCCGGGTTCAAAACGCAGCATAGACCCGGGCGCGACCCGACACCAGCGCTCGCGCATAGGCACGCCGCTCAACGGGGTCATGGTTGCACGTAAGCGACGGAAGTAGTTAACTTACAGATAGTTAATACCAATTTAATGAATAGATAACGACGTCAGCCGCAAGTTGCGCTTCGCTTGTGGAATCGGTTCCAAACATTCGCCGCCGCTGGATCGCCAGGCCTGCGGCGCGGAAAGGCGCGAGTTGAACGAGAACATCCCCACCATCGCCCCTCCGGCGAGCTCGAAGATGTGGCAGCCCGGGTTCCTGTTCGGCGCCGCCACGTCTTCCTACCAGATCGAAGGCGCGACGAAAGAAGGCGGGCGGCTGCCGTCCATCTGGGACACCTTCTGCGCGACGCCGGGCAAAGTGCGCGGCGGCGACACCGGCGAGATCGCCTGCGACCACTACCATCGCCACGATGCCGACATCGCCCTGCTCAGGCGCCTGGGCTTCGGCGCATACCGTTTCTCGATCTCCTGGCCGCGCGTGCTGGACGAAAAAGGCAGGCTCAACCCCCGCGGCGTCGCCTTCTACCAGCGCCTGCTGGACTCGCTCGACGCCCGCGGCGTGCGCAAATACGCGACGCTCTACCACTGGGACCTGCCCCAGCACCTGCAGGACCGCGGCGGCTGGCTCCATCGCGACACGGCCTGCCGGTTCGCCGATTACGCCGAGGCGATGGGCCGCGCGCTCGCCGGACGCATCGACGGCTGGATGACGCTCAACGAGCCGTGGTGCTCCGCCTACCTGGGCCATGTCGACGGCCGCCACGCGCCCGGCTTGACGGGCGCGCGCCGCGGCGTCCAGGCGATGCATCACCTGCTGCTGGGGCACGGCCTGGCCACCACCGCTCTGCGCGCGGGCGACACGGCGCCGGTGGGCCTGGTGACCAGCGTCTGCGAAGTCGCCCCGGCGAGCGGCAGCTTCGCCGACCGCGCGGCCGCCGAACTCGCCGCGGCCTGCGCGAACCATTGGGTGCTCGAGCCCGTGCTGCAGGGCCGCTACCCCGCCGCGCTGGCGACGCTGTGGCCCGACGCCCCACCGCCCGTGCGCGCCGGCGACCTGGAAACGATCGCCGTGCCGATGGACTTCCTGGGCATCAACTACTATTTCCGCCAGGTCGTCGCCGGCGACGGCGCGCGCGGCTTCGTCGAGCGGCCGCTGCCCGACGTCGAACGCACGCAGATGGGCTGGGAGGTGTATCCGCGCGGCCTGCGCAACCTGCTGGTCGGGTTCAAGAGACGCTATCGCGCGCTGCCGCCGATCTACATCACCGAGAATGGCATGGCCAGCGACGACGTGATCGCGAACGGCCGGGTGCACGACGAGCAGCGCGTGCGCTACTTCAACAGCCACCTCGCGGCGGTCGACGAGGCGATGCGCCTGGGCGTCGACGTGCGTGGATACTTCGCCTGGTCGCTGCTGGACAATTTCGAATGGGACCACGGCTACGAAAAACGCTTCGGCATCGTCCACACCGACTACGCGACCCTGCGGCGCACGCCCAAGGACAGCGCACTCGCGTTCCAGGCGTTTTTCGAGAAGCGGGCCGCGAACGTCTACGCCGCCGCCTGAAGCGGCCCGCCTGCCGCCGGCGCGGCGGTTCCCCGCATCGGGCGGCGCCGCGCCGTCCGACATAAGAAGAAGGAGACAGCATGGCCACAACGAGCCGGAACGGCGTCGTCCGTTCGTGCGCGGGCGTCGCGCTCGCGCTCGCGGCGCTCGCGTCCGCGTCCGCGCAACCGCCCCGCGCGGAGGTGATCCACTGGTGGACGGCCCGCGGCGAATCGGCCGCCGTCAGGGAATTGGCGAACGCCTACGAAACCGCGGGAGGCGCCTGGGTCGACGCCGCGATCG
>JBEVLR010000225.1:0-7209 GCA_040509075.1 Burkholderiaceae bacterium
CACCGGTTGGGTCATCACCAGATCCGCCGCCGCCTTGCTCTTGAATTTGTAGATCATGTGGGTGCGAATGTGAAAACGGCCAAGGAAGTCCTTGGCCGAGATTGTCTTCGATCCGCGCGCCTCGTCGGCGCGCAGGAGGGGAAACGCCCTTCGCCTCAGCGGTTGCGGCGGATCCGCACCACTTCGACGAGCGCGATCACCGCCGCGCCGACCGCCGCGGCGACCAGCAGCGACTTGACCGGCTCATCGCGCACGTAGCCGCGCGTCGACTCGACCGCCCGCTCGCTGCGCTGGCGCATTTCGGCGGCTTGCTGGCGCGCCGTGTCGTAGCCGTCGCTGGCGTAATCGCGCGCCCGCTGTCCCAGCCGGGCCAGGAGCGGCTTGGCTTCGCTGTAAGCGGAAGCCAGGCCATCGACGGCGCTGTCGATCGCGGCATGCGCATCGCGTTCGGCCGCCTTCAGGGCTGCGGCGGCGCGGTTGAAATGTTCTGAAGAGGTGGCGTTGGACAGGCCGCTTTCGGACATGGTGTGACTCCTTGAATTTGGGTTCGGAAGCCGGCCGGCCCGCTACGGAGGCAGGTCGGTTCGGACAGACGGTTCCAGTGTGCGCGACGGTCGCGGGGCGACCGGTAGGGGCGAGACGCGGCTGAATGTCGGGGAGCCGCGGGCAGCGGCGTAGGACGGGAACTACAACAACGTCTCGGCCGTCCCGGGGCAAACGGCGTGCGCGGCCGCGGCCGGCGGCGGCCGCGCGGGCCCGTCAATGCGGCGCCGGGCCCTGCCCAAGATCCGCCAACGCGGTGCAGAACGCCACCAGCGAATCGATGTCGCGCGACTTGTCGAAGACGCGCTCGGCGCCGCCGGCGAGGCACCGCGCCCGCATTTCGTCGGTCGCATAGTTGCTGAGGATGACCCGCACGGCGTTAGGACGCCGGCCTTGCGCCGCGGCGATCACGCCCAGGCCCGACCCGGTGCGCAGAAAGATGTCGGCGATCACCAGGTCGCAGCGCTCGGCGCCGTCCTGCAGCCAACGCACCGCGACGCTTTCGTCGGCTGCGGTGCCGACGATGCGGATCGGCGCGAGCTCCTCGAGCGCGGCGATCAGGCTTTCGAGCAGGCGCTCGTTGTCTTCGACGAGATAGACGTCGAGCACGCGCCGGCGGCTGTCCGTCGGCGCGCCGCCGCGCGCGGCGGGCGGCGCCGGACGCTCCACGGCGACCGCATCGGAAGCGGCGGGCAAAGGTCGCCAGCTCACGGCGCCTCCGCTTGCGCGGCGCGTTCAGCGGCGTCGAGCTCTTCGGCACGCCGGATCAGCGCCTTGCCTTCGGCCTCCGAGGCGCACGCCTCGCGCGAACGTCCATCGACGGCTTCACACCGGCGGATTTCCGCTTGGAGCACATCGAACTCCATCCGCATCGCCGCCTTGGGAGGCGGCCCGTGGGCCACGATGGCGTGGGCGAACGCGTTGGCGATCGAGAACGCGACGGCGACCAGCGCCGCGGCGGGCGGCGCGATTTTCGACCGGGGAGGAATCATGGAATTCGTCATGGGGGAATAAGGCGCGCATGCTGGCGCACCCCACACTTCGAGGATGCATCGGACCTGGCCGTGGGAATGCCGGTGGGTGCCGCGCCGGGATGTAGTGCGAGTCCTACGCGGCCGACGGTCGCGGCAGGGTCAAGCCGGCCGCGCCGAGCGCGTTCCCGCCGCTCGTGCAAGCATCGTCGCCCATGACGGCCGCAAATTCAGCGGCCGCAGAAAGGATTCCCGATGCGCAAGTCTCCCGCCGCGTCCGATCGGCTTCCCGCGGAACCTGCGGCCGACCCGGCGCGAAAACCGCCGGCGGGCGGCGGCGGCGGCACGCGCGCGCGCCGAACCCCGCTGACGCCGGCCCACGTCGGCCACGCGATCGGCGATGGTGCGGATCCCGGCCAGGATGTCGCGCCGAACCTCGGCGGCGAAGACCAGATGCAGGATGCCTGAGCGGCGTCGCGCGCGCTTTCAAGCCATGCGGCGCTGGGCCGCCGGCAGCGCAAGCCATGATTCGAGCGCGCGTTCTTCCATCGAGGCGCCGAGGCGCCGGCCCTGCATGCCGTCGCAGCCCGCCTCGCGCAACGCGTCGCATTGCGATTCGGTATCGGCGCCGTCGGCATGGACTTCCAGCTTCATGGCATGGGCCAACGCGACCAGCGCCGGCAGCCAGCGCGACTCCGCGCCATCCCCGGCGCCCGCCTGGGCCAGCTTCGCATCGAGCTTGATGCCGGCCAGCGGCAGGCGCTGCAGCCACGACAGCGAGCTGTCGCCCGTCCCGAACGCGTGGAGCATCACCCGCACGCCTTGGC
The DNA here is from genome assembly GCA_040509075.1 of Burkholderiaceae bacterium. GTDB lineage: Bacteria > Pseudomonadota > Gammaproteobacteria > Burkholderiales > Burkholderiaceae_C > Scleromatobacter. The sequence goes on from JBEVLR010000225.1 coordinate 2,342, forward strand.
GCGCGAGGGCGCGGATCGCGGCCACCGCCGCTTCGGGATCGGCCTGCAGCACCGATTCGCCGATGTCGATCTCGAGTTCGCGCGGAGGGCATCCGGCCGCCTCGAGCGCCGCGGCGACGCGGCGCGCGTAGCCCGGCTGCATCAATTGCCAGTCGGAGACGTTCACGTTCAGGCGCATCGCATGGCCGGCGGCCCGCCAGCGGCGCTGCAGCAGCAGGCCGTGCTCCAGCACCCAGTCATCGAGCGCGCCGATCAGGCCGCGCTCCGCGGCGACCGACAGGAACTGCGCCGGCGCGACTTCGCCGAGTTCGCGGTCGCGCCAGCGCAGGTTCACCTCGAAGGCCACGGCGACGCCGCGCCCGGCGTCGAAGCGCGGTTGCAACGCGAGACGGAACCGGCCTTCCTCGGCGGCGCGCGCCAGGCCGTCCGCGACGCGGTCGCGCCGGCGCCGCCAAGAGTCGAAGCCGAACTTGTGCACCGCGAACGACGAGCGGCTCGCCTGCTGCGCGCGATGCATCGCGATCTCGACGTGACGCAGGATCTCGTCCGGCGACAGGCCGGCGCCCGGCCACGCGGCGATGCCGATCGCCACCGGAACGCCCGCAGGCCCGGCTTGCGCCTCGATCAGCCGACGCGCGGCGGCTTCGGCGGCGGCCTCGCTGGCGTGATCGATCAGCACGCCGAAGCGGCTCCCGCCCAGGCGGGCGCAGTGGTGCGGCAGGCGAATGGCGCCGCGCACCTGGGCCGCGAGCTCCGACAGCCGACGCGTGCCGGCGGCGCTGTCGCCGCCTTCGCCGAACAGGGCGTCGCGGTCGAATTCGATGCACAGCGCCGCGAACCCGGCGCCGGCGTTCCCGGGAAGCAACGCATCGGCGATCGCCAGCAGGAAACCGGTGCGGTTGGGCAACCGGGTCAGCTGATCGATGCCGTCGTGTCCGGGCTCGCGCGGCGCGCCGATGCGGCGTCCGTTCAGCTCCCGGTACGAGAACACGCGCCCGATCGGCCGGCCCCGGCACCACTGCGGCTGCGAATGCCGTTCGATCAGCGCGCCGTTGACGTGCGCGATCTCGTCGCGCGCCTCGGCCAGCGTGTGGGCGTGGATGTCCTCCAGCCGGCGGTCATAGGCGTCGACGTCCATCACGTTCATGCGCAGCCACCCGTGCACGGTGCGGTCGTCGTCGGCGTGCAATACCGCATCCGGTATCGACCACAGCGCCGCGAAGCGGCGGTTGAATGCGCGGATGCGGCCGTTGAGGTCGGTGACGAGGATCGCGTCGGCCGTCGCCTCCAGCGTGGCGCGGAGCTCGGCGAGCGCGGTCTCGCGTTCGACCTCGATGCGGCGCTCGCGGCTGCGGTCGCGCACCTGCACCAGGAAGAGCGCCGTGCCGCCGGCCAGCCACAGCGGCGCGATGCGGCGCACCGCCGCGCAGGTGCCGCCGCCCTGCAGCGGCAGTTCGACGTCGGTCTCCAAGGTGACGACGACGCCGCAGCGCACGCCGTCCCAATAGGCGATGTCTTCCAGCGCCGGGATCACCTCCTCGGCGTCCAGCCCCTCGAGCTCGCCCCTCCCGATCAGGTCTTCCGCCTGCAGGTTGGCCGCAAGCACTTGCCCGCAGGCGGCGTCGACGATCCAGGCGGCGTCACCCATGGCGGCCAGCACGGCCAGCACGCCGCCGTAGGATTCATGAGCCGTGGCGCGCGCCGGCAGCGGCAGCGCGGCGCTCATCGGACGACCCTCCGTCCCGCGGACCGCGGCGCGAGCGCCCTCCGGACGGCCGAGCGGGCGCTCATTGACGACCCTCCGTCCTGCGGACTGCGCGCGAGCGCCCTCCGGACGGCCGAGCGGGCGCTCATGCCGTGACCTCGTCGACCACTTCCGCGCTGGGCGCGTTCTCGACATCGAAGAAATAGGCGATCCGTTGCCTGGGCTTCAGGTATTCGATGGCGCGCGCCGGGAGCTGCGTCGGCTTCAGGCTGCGCCGGATGCCGAGCATCGGGGTGTGTTCGAGATCGACGTGCAGCGCGTCGTCGAGCGGGATCGATGCGTCGTAGACCAGCACGCACGGCTTCAGGGGATGGGCCGCGTTGACGGACATCACCATCGCGTAGCGGTCGTCGTTGAGCTGGACGATGGAGCCCGGCGGATAGATGCCCATCATCTTGATGAAGCCGCTCAGCAGCGTTTCGTCGAACTTCGAGCGGCATTGCGCGAACAGCCGCGACAAGGCTTCGTGCGGCGTGATCGATTGCGCGGGCGAAGCCGCGTTGCACAGGTTGTCGTAGCGATTGACCAGGGAGACGATGCGCGCCGGCAGCGACATCCGCGGCAGCATCAGCGCGCTCGGGAAGCCGCTGCCGTCGGCGAACTCGTGGTGTTGCGCGATCACGAGCTGCGCTTGCGCCGACAGGCCCATGCGGCGGCCGAGGATCAACCCCTGCGCGACATGGTCGCGGTACAGGGCGGCTTCGCCGGGGTTGAAATCGTCGCGCGCGAGGCGGACGCGATCGGGCAGGGCGATCTTGCCGACGTCGTGCATCAGCGCGCCGACCCCCAGCTCCATCAGCACCGGGGCCGGCACCTCGAGCTGGCGCGCCAGCATCAACGACACGACGGCGACGTTGAGCGAATGGGCCGCATGGCGGTCGCCCGACATCTCGCCCAACACGCGCAGGCAGGGTTCGCCGTCGACCAGCATCTTGTCGAGCAGCGCGCGCGCCAGCTGCTGCGCGTCGGCATTCGCCTGGACAGGTTCGGCCAGCACCTTGTCGGTGGTTCGCCGCAAGTCGCGCGACGCTTCCGCGAACTGGCGCTCGCAGCGCTGCGCCGCCTCGCGCTGCGCGTCCAGCGCCTGTTTGGCGAGCTGCATCGCGTCCGACGGCACGGCCGCCGCTTCGGCTGGCGCCGCGGCGGCGGCGGGCGGCTCATCGGCCGGCTCCGGGGGGCGGTCGGCGCCGCGCTCGGCGTCCGCCGCCAGAGGATCGCTGCGCTCGGGACTCCAGGTCAAGCGCGCCAGGCCCAGCGAGCGGATCGTCTCGATCTGCTCGGCCGTGGACAACTTGAAACTGGACAACGGGAACGGATGCGACATCCAGCCGACGTTCAGATGAACGAACATGCCGATGCGCAACTCGTCCGCATGGATAGGAGTCGCCATTGGAATCTTCCCTTACCGCGTGCGAACCCTGCAGCGATTTCTTCTCTGGTGGAAATCGGCCGGCGTCGAAGTGACTTGAGCCGACCGATACTCTCATACGCGATGGACACCCGAAACCGCGAAAAATCCCCTATCAGTCGGGCTCGAATCGGCCCATGGATGTTCTTCATGCGAACAATTTCGTGGGTTGAACGCCTTCGGAGGCCAGAAAGATGACCGACGCCTTCGTCTGCGACGCGTTGCGCACCCCCTTCGGCCGCTACGGCGGCGCGCTGGCGGCCGTGCGCGCCGACGATCTGGGCGCGATCCCGATCCGCGCGCTGCTGGATCGCCATCGCGCGCTCGATCCCGCCGCGGTCGACGACGTGCTGTACGGCTGCGCCAACCAGGCGGGCGAGGACAACCGCAACGTCGCCCGCATGAGCGCGTTGCTGGCCGGCCTGCCCGTCGAGGTGCCCGGCGTCACGCTGAACCGCCTGTGCGGCTCGGGCTTGAATGCCGTCGGCAGCGCGGCGCAGGCGATCCGCGCCGGCGAAGCCGCGCTGCTCGTGGCCGGCGGCGTCGAAAGCATGAGCCGCGCGCCGTTCGTGATGCCGAAGGCGGCATCCGCGTTCGCGCGCGAGAACGCGATCTTCGACACGACGATCGGCTGGCGCTTCGTCAATCCTTCGATGAAGTCGCGATACGGCGTCGATTCGATGCCCGAGACCGCCGAGAACGTCGCCCACGACTTCGGCATCAGCCGCGCCGACCAAGACGCGCTGGCGCTGCGCTCCCAGCTGCGCGCCGTCGCCGCGCAGCGGCGCGGGTTCTTCGATGCCGAGATCACGCCGGTGATGGTGCCGCAAAGGAAAGGCGACGCGGTCGTCGTGGCGACGGACGAACACCCGCGCCCGACCTCGATCGAGACGCTCTCCGGGCTCGCGCCGATCGTGCGCCCGAACGGCACGGTCACCGCGGGCAACGCGTCCGGCGTCAACGACGGCGCGTGCGCGCTGCTGCTGGCGAACGCCGACGCGGCGAGATCGCACGGCCTGACGCCCCGCGCCCGCGTGCTGGGCATGGCGGTGGCCGGCGTCGCGCCGCGCGAGATGGGCATCGGGCCGGTGCCCGCCTCCCGCAAGCTGCTCGCGCGCCTTGGCTTGAGCATGGCCCGGATGGACGTCATCGAATTGAACGAGGCGTTCGCCGCGCAAGGCCTGGCGGTTCTCCGACAGCTCGGCGTGCGCGATGACGATCCGCGCGTGAATCCCAACGGCGGCGCGATCGCGCTCGGCCATCCGCTGGGCGCCAGCGGCGCGCGCCTGGTGGCGACGGCGATCAACCAGCTGCACGCGATCCGGGGCCGTTACGCGTTGTGCACGATGTGCGTCGGTGTCGGGCAGGGCATTGCGCTGATCCTCGAGAGGGAATGACGGCCCCCACGGTCGCTGGCGCTCCCTGCCCCCCGAGGGGGCCGTCCGCATCGGGCCCGGCCGAGCCGGATCCCTTGCTTTTCTTGAACTTCCGGTCGGGCAATTCAGCGGCGGCGCCGAGGGGGAATGACGGCCCCCACGGTCGCTGGCGCTCCTTGCCCCCCGAGGGGGCCGTCCGCATCGGGCCCGGCCGAGCCGGATCCCTTGCTTTGCTCGAACTTCCGGTCGGGCAATTCAGCGGCAGCGCCGAGGGGGAATGACGGCCCCCACAGTCGCTGGCGCTCCCTGCCCCCCGAGG
>JBEVLR010000226.1:0-6011 GCA_040509075.1 Burkholderiaceae bacterium
GTCGCCGCGCCCCAGGGTCAGCTCGGCGAACCCCTGCGCCGCGGCGCAGGCGTCCGCGCGGCCCTGCGCCCGCAACACGCCGCAGGCGCGCCGGCCGACGACGGCGGGCGCGGCGTTCGGCGCGCGCAGCAGCGCCGCGGCGATCGCCGACTCTTCGGCGTTCAGGCCCGAGGGCGCCTTCCTGAACAGGGCCTGCGACATCGCCTCCACGCCGACCAGCTCGCCGCGGAACGGCACGAGGTTCAGCCACGCCTCGAGGATCTGGCCCTTCGTCCACCGACGCTCGATGCGCAGCGCCGCGGCGGCCTGTTCGACCTTGGCCGCCATGGAGCGTCCGCCGCGGGACGGCGAGAGGCCGGCGTCGAGCAGGCCGGCGAGCTGCATCGTGATCGTCGACGCGCCGCGCGTGCCGCCCGCGTCCACGCGGCCGATGGCGGCGCCGGCCACCGCCGGCCAGTCGACGCCCGCGTGGCTCGGGAAGCGCCGGTCCTCCGACGCGATCGCCGCCGCGCGCATCGCCGGCGAGATCGCGCCGAGCGGCACCCACGCGCCGCGCCGCGCCCGCAGCTCGACGCGCACCGCCTGCACCGGCGCGCCGTGACGATCCAGCAGCACGACGTCCGAGCTCCGGTGGGACGCGCGCACCTGATCGAACGACGGCATCGACGCGCGCGCCGCGGCCGGCGCCCCCAGCGCCGCCAGCAAGCACCACGCGGCGAGCGTCGAGGCGCCGGACGAGATCGGCGCGGGCGGCGTGCGCGTCATGGCTGCACGGTCCACGGGAAGTTCGGCGATTCGCCGAACATTTCCGGCGCGTACATCGCCTCGACGCGCGTCTGCGGCAGGCCGAAACGGCCGGGGTTGTTGAGCCGCATCGTGTATTCGATGGCGAACGCGCCTTTCGGCAAGTAGCGGTAATAGGCGCGGAACGCCTCGAAGCTGCGCTCCCGGTAGGCGAGCCAGCCGCGCCCGTCTTCCTTTTCGGCGCCGGCGCCGATCTGGTCGCCGCCGCCCAGGCCAGTGCCCAGCAGCGCCGCGCCGCCGGGGATCGGATCGCTGACCGCCACCCAGGTCGCGTCGGCCTGCGCGGCGATGTCCAGGCGCACGCGCATCACGTCCCCGCGCGACCACTTGCCAGCCAGCTTCTGCTCGACCGGGATCATCGTCTTAGTGATGCGGTAGCCGCTGCCGAACGGCGCGGCGACCGGCACCGCGGCTTTCGACATCAGGGTGACCCACGGCTTGCCGGCGCCGTCGTGATCGATCTGCAACGACGCGCCGGCCTTGTTCCCGTTCACGGCGAACCCGGCCGGCCAACCCAGCGGCAGCGTGCCGCCGCCGGGCGCCTTCGCCCAATCGAAGGCGACCGCGGCGCCGGGCGCGCCGAAGCCGGCCCGGGTCGTTCCGCGCACCGGAGTCGACTCGAATTTCTTCGAGAACGCCTCCACCGCGACGCTGCCCCACGCGTTGGCGACGGTGGTCGACCAGCGGCCGCCCTGCTGTCGCCGCAGCGCGCCGGTGACCAGGCGCGGCATGTCGTCGCGCCAACCCGCGCGGCCTTCGACGGCCAGCAGCAGGCGCGTCGCGTCGACGTCGCCGTTGCCCATCAGCCACCACCAGTCGTCGTCTTTCTCCGTCGAGAAGCCGAGCCGCGTCCCCTGCACGTCCAGGCGGGCGCGCAGCACCTGCTCGGCTTCGTCGATGCGTCGGGGCCGATCCGGGATCGCGCGGACGCGGTCGAGGATCTGCAACCAGTCGATCACCGCCCCGGTGGGCCACCGGTTCGGCAGGATCTGGATCGAATCGAGCATGCGCGGCTGCACCTTGCCGCGGCGGCTCAGCGCCTCGAGCGCGGCGAGCTTGCGCACGTCGAGGTCGCCGTCCTTCAGGAACGCCGGCTTCCAGAAATCGTCGCGGCGCACGCGGCCTTCGACGAAACCGATCAGACCGCGCTCCATCGAATCGCGCGCGTCGCCGGGCAGCGCGAAGTCGTAGCCCAGCTGGGCCGCCGCGTCGCTCACCGACAGCAGGTACGCGGTCAGGCTGTCGCTGCCCGAGCGCCGGCCGCCGCCGGCCGGCGGGAAATAGTTCGCGAGGCCGTCCTCGTCCAGGTAGAGCGCGATGCGCGCGGCGAGCGCGCGCCAGGAGGCGGTGTCGCGCCGGCCGATCGCGGCCGAGGCCTGCTGTTCCAGGCACGTCCAGGGGTAGCGGTCGAAATAGTCGCGCACGCCGGGCAGGCCGTCGGCGAGCCGCGGCTTCAACGCAAGCTCGACGCCGCCGCGCAGCTTGCCCGACGCGTCGGACAGCGCACCGGCCGGCGGCGCGATCGGCAGGCGCACCATCGCGTCCAGCTGCGCCAGCGTCGCCTGCTGCACCGTGACGGGCACCGCCTCGGCGATCTTCTGCGGGAACTTCAGGCGGTCGCGCGCGGCGCCGGCGTCGGCCGCCACCGTCCAGGCGACCGACTTGAGGTTGAAGGGCGCATCGACGTCCCAGCCGACCTCCGCCGCGCCGCCGGCGGCGACCGTCACGGCCTGCGCCGGCAGCGCCGTGTCGCCCTGCGTGGCGCTCACGCTCGCCCTCAAGGGCCGCCTCGTGGTGTTGCGCAGCGTGAACATCGCCCGGTAGCGATCGCCCTCGCGCACCAGCGGCGGCACGCCGGAGACGATCTGCAGATCCTGCGTCGCGGCGATCGTCGCCTGGCCGGTGCCGAACAGCGCGCCGTCTTCGGCCCGACCCGCCCCCGGCAGGACGACATCGGCGATCGCGACGACCCGAAAGCTCGTCAGCGAATCGTTCAACGGCACCGCCACGACAGCCTCGCCCTTCGAGTCGAGCGCGACGGCCGGGTTCCACAGCAGCAAGGTGTCGAACAACTCGCGGGTCGGGAACTGGCCGCCGCCGCCGCCGGGGGGCGCCGCCTTCTTGCCGAAGTGGCGCTTGCCGATGACCTGCATCTGCGCGGTCGCGGTCTCGACCGCGTAATCGCGGCGCCGGATCATCGCGTCGAAAAGGTTCCAGCTGTCGTTGGCCTTCAGCGCCAGCAGCGCCTCGTCGACGGCGGCGAGCGTCACCTCGGTGCCGGCGGGCGCCGGCCGGCCATCGGGCAACGTCACGCGGACGCGCACCCGGCCGACGGCGCGGATCGGGTAACTGGGCTTGTCGGGCATCACGTCCACCTTGAGCCGATGCGCCGCCGCGCCGACCTCGATCTCGGCGATGCCGAACTTGAACGCCGGCTTGCCCAGGTCGACCATCGCGGTCGGCGGCTGGTAATCCCGCCCCTCGTCGCGCCAGGCGCGCCACCAGCCGACCGGCGAGCGCCAGCCCCAGCTGAAGAACGAATACCAGGGCACGTCGCGCACGCGTCCGCGCACCGCCAGCACCGAGACGAACACGTTCGGCGCCCAGTCGGCCTGGACCGGCAGCTCGATCGTCGGGTCGCGGCCGTCGAGCTCGACGACGCGCGTTTGCGCGATCCCGTTGCGCTCGACCGCGACCAGCGCGGTCGCGTGGCGGAAGGGGCTGCGGACCTGGAAACGCGCCACCTGGCCCGGCTCGTAGGCGCGTTGCTCGGGCAGCACGTCCATGCGGTCGCCGCCGCCGCGGTCGAACCACACCTCGCCGGCCCGCGTCACCCAGACCGACGACGCCGCGCGCGCGACGTGCCCGTCCGCATCCCTGGCCTGCGCGATCAGCTCGACCTGTCCCGCGGCCCGCAACGTCGCCTCGCACGGCACCAGGCCGCGCGCGTCGCTGCGGCCGGAACAGACTTCGCCCAGATCTTCGTCGACGTTCTTGTTGTCATATGCGTAGAAGCCGCCGACGAGCCGCTTGCGCGCCGTCAGCTGATGGTGGACGACCGCGCGCACGCTGACGTCCACGCCCGTCTGCGGCTTGCCCGCGGTATCGAGCGCGACGACCTGCGCGGGAAGCTTGCGCCGCACCGACACCCAGTCGCCCGTGCGCACGCCCAGCACGACGGCCGAGGGCCACAGGGGCAGCGTCCGGCTCAAGGTCTGGAGTTCGCCGTTCGGGTCGGCGTAGGTCGCCTGCACCAGCAATTCCTTGGGCACGGACACCGGCGGCAGCGCGGTCAGCACCACCCTGCCGGCACCGTTCCCGTCGAGCGTGACCGGACGCTTGTCGGCGACCAGCTTCGAGTTCGGATCGCGCGGCGACGCCATCTTGTCGGCGTCGTCCTCGTCGACGGCGTCGGCGCCGGACATCGCCCCGCCGTCCGCGTTCGCCGCCTCCGCGGGCGCCCGCGGCGGCTCGAAACGGAAGCCCGGATAGCGCGCCACGGGCGCGGCTTGCGCGAGGTCGATGTCGCGCACCTGCGCCGACACGCGCAAGGGCAGGTTCGCCGCGCCGCCGCCGTTGCCGTAGTTCACCATCACGTCGAGCGGGATCTCGCGCGGATCGACCTGCGGGCCCGGCGGCGCGACGATGCGGCCCGTCATCGCCGGCAGGCGGAACTCCTCGACGCGGAACGAACCGGTCTGGGTCGGCTGCCCGTCGGCGCGCAGCAGCGACACGCCGTAGACGCCCAGCTTCGCGTCGTCGGGAAGCTTGTAGACGGTTTCGGCGTAGCGTCCGGCGCGCCATGCCAGCGGAAAATCGACGTGCTCGCCCGAACCTTCGTGCTCGATGCGCAGCGCGCGCGGCAACCTGCGCGGGTCAGCCAGCGCCAGGCCCGCCAACAGCTCGCGGCGCGCGTGGCTCTTCATCGAAAGGGTTTGGCCGGCGCGCAGCAGCGTGCGGTCCATCACCGTGTGGAACAGCTCGCGCGACCCCTCCTCGCCGCCCGCCGACCCGAGGTTGAAGCGCCAGGGTTCGATGCCGTCCTGCCAGGTCGACCAGACGAAGGCCAAGTCGTCGCGGCCTTGCTCATCCGTCTTGCGGGCACTGACGAAATAGCCGTCGGGGCGGCCGGAAGCGCCCTGGGAACGGCCTTCGCGCCCGCCGTCGCAGAAGCCGGCCCGCATCCTGGGCAGGGGCCGGTCGATGCGCGCGAAGCCCTGCGCGTCCGTGCGCCCCCGCCAGGCTTCGCCGCCCCGGCAATCCGAGACGCGCACGGCCGCGCCCGGCACCGGCTTGCCCCGGTCGAGCGAGGTGACCCAGACGCCCGAATTCACCGGCGCCCATTTGAAATGCACGCCGAGGTTGGTCACCAGCACGCTGGTGCGGACGTACATCGGCGCGGCGCGATCGAGCAGCGACTGGCCCAGGCGCGGCGACTCGATCTCGACGACGTGGTAGCCGGGCCGGGGCAACGCGATGCCGATCACCTCGAACGGATGGGGCTCCGTGCGGAAGTCCGCCGGCAGCTTCACGTCGCGCACGTTCGGCGCCTTGTTCAGCAGGCTCACTTCGCGCGCCTGGATCACGTTGGGGTCGAACGGGGCGGGGCCACCGCCGTCGTCGCCCCCGTCCGCGCCGTACGCCTTCGCCGCCCGGGGCGATGTCGGCGGCGCGACGGCCGGAGGCAGCCGGATGCCGAGTTCGCGCTCGACGTCCTTGCGGCCCAGCCGCGTCTCGTCGTAGCGCGCGACCCGGGCGAACCAGTCGATGATCGCCGCATCGTCGGTCAGCGTCAGGTCGCGCGCCGGCGCGCCGGCGAGCGTGAGCGCCTTCACGCCGAGATCGCCCTCGATGTGGCGCACCGTCAGCGGCAACACCGGGTCGGCGTTCAGCTCGAGGATGCCGAACGCGGAGGCCGGGAACTTGGCCAGCGCCGGCGCATCGGAGGTCCGCGCGACGAGCGGGAACTGGCCGGCGTTCTCCAGCGCGCGGCCCGCGTCGTCCGCGAAGTTCGGCGGCAGCGCGATCCGCACCTCGGCGTTTTCGGGCAAGGCCCCGGCGAACTGGACGGCGTCGACGCCCTCGTCCGTCCCGTCGGCGCCCGCCTCGCCACGGCGGCGGCCGAAGAAATACGCGAATTTGCGCGCCAGCCCCGACGAGCCCGAGGCGACGAGCCGGTCGACGGTCTCGCCGCGGCGCCGCTCGAT
>JBEVLR010000227.1:0-3434 GCA_040509075.1 Burkholderiaceae bacterium
GGCTCCCGCCGGGCCGCCGCCCGTCGCGTCCCCCCTCGACGGCGGCGCGGCGCCTGCGCCGCCGGCCGTGGGCCAGCCGGCGCTGGTCGACGCGCTGCGCGGCCGGCTGCCGCCCCACGCGCTGTTGTGGCGCGGCGAAGACACCGCGCCCTACGAATGCGACGGCCTGACCGCCTACCGCCGGCGGCCGCTGGCCGTGGCGTTGCCGGAGACCGAGGAGCAGGTCGCCGCCGTGCTCGCCGCGTGCCATCGGCTCGGCGTGCCGGTCGTCGCGCGCGGCGCCGGCACCGGGTTGTCGGGCGGGGCCATGCCGCATGCGCAAGGCCTCACGCTGTCGCTGGCCAAGTTCAACCGGATCGTCGACGTCGACCCGCGCGCCCGCACGGCCACGGTGCAGTGCGGCGTGCGCAACGCCGCGATCAGCGAAGCGGCGGCGCCCCACGGCCTGCACTACGCGCCCGATCCGTCGAGCCAGATCGCATGCACGATCGGCGGCAACGTCGCCGAGAACTCGGGCGGCGTGCACTGCCTGAAGTACGGGTTGACGCTGCACAACGTGCTGCAGGCGCGGGGCTTCCTGGCCGACGGCGCCCCGGCCACTTTCGGCGCGCGTTCGCTCGAGGGCCCGGGCCTCGACCTGCTCGCGGTGGTCGTCGGCAGCGAAGGCATGCTCGCCGTCGTCACCGAGGTGGTCGTCAAGCTGACGCCGAAGCCGCAGGTCGCGCGCTGCATCATGGCGAGCTTCGACGACGTGCGGCGCGCGGGCGACGCCGTCGCGGCCATCATCGCCGACGGCCTGATCCCGGCCGGCCTCGAGATGATGGACAAGCCGATGACGGCGGCCGTCGAGGCTTTCGTGCAGGCCGGCTACGACCTCGACGCCGCCGCCATCTTGCTGTGCGAGAGCGACGGCACGGCCGAGGAAGTCGACGAGGAGGTCGCGCGCATGGAAGCCGTGCTGCGGCGCGCGGGCGCGACCCGCTGCGAGGTCAGCCGGACGGAGGTGCAGCGCCTGAAGTTCTGGAGCGGCCGCAAGAACGCGTTTCCCGCGACCGGCCGGCTGAGCCCGGATTACATGTGCATGGATTCGACGATCCCGCGCGCCCGGCTGGCCGACATGCTGCTCGCCATCGGCGCGATGGAGCGCAAGTTCGGGCTGCGCTGCTGCAACGTGTTCCACGCCGGCGACGGCAACCTGCACCCGCTGATCCTGTTCGACGCGAACGACGCCGGCCAACTGCGCCGCGCCGAAGCCTTCGGCGCCGAGATCCTCGAGCTCAGCGTCGGGATGGGCGGCACGATCAGCGGCGAACACGGCATCGGCGCCGAGAAGCTGAACTCCATGTGCGTGCAGTTCTCGCCGGCCGAGCGCGCGCAGATGTTCGCGTTGAAGGCCGCGTTCGATCCGGAGGGCCTGCTCAATCCCGGCAAGGTGATCCCGTCGCTGGCGCGCTGCGCGGAATACGGGCGCATGCACGTCCGGCGCGGCGCGCTCGCGTTCGCGGGCCTCGAGCGCTTCTAGGCATGGGCCGCCGATGACGGACGCATTGATCGGCTTCGCCGAGCGCGTGCGCGCGGCGTGCGAGACCGGAGAAAAGCTGCGCATCCGCGGCGGCGGCACCAAGGCCTTCATGGCGGGCGCGGCCGACGGGCCGACGCTGGACCTGCGCCGGCACGCGGGCGTGGTCGACTACGCGCCGACGGAGCTGGTCGTCACCGCGCGCGCCGGCACGCCGGTGGTCGAGCTCGAGCGCCTGCTGGCCGGGCGCGGCCAGTGCCTGCCGTTCGACCCGCCGCGTTTCCCCGGCGAGGACGGGCATCCGGCCGGCACGGTCGGCGGCATGGTGGCCGCGGGCTTGGCCGGCCCGGCGCGCGCGGCCGTCGGCGGCGTGCGCGACCACGTGCTGGGCGCGCTGCTGCTCAACGGCCGGGGCGAACTGCTGCGTTTCGGCGGCGAGGTGATGAAGAACGTGGCGGGCTACGACGTCTCGCGCCTGCTGGCCGGCTCGTGGGGAGCGCTCGGCGCGATCTGCGAGGTGTCGCTGAAGGTGATGCCGGTGCCGCCCGCCACGCTGACCTTGCGCTTCGACATGGACCAGGCCGGCGCGCTCGAGCAGCTGCACGCGTGGGCCGGCCGGCCGCTGCCGCTCAACGCCAGCGTGTGGTGGCGGGGGACGCTGGCGGTGCGGCTGCGCGGCGCGGTCGCGGCGGTCGCGTCGGCCGCGAGCCGGATGGGCGGCGAGCCGATCCCGGGCCATCTCGCCGACGCGTTCTGGGACGGCCTGCGCGATCAGCGCGACGAATTCTTCGCCGAAGCGCGGCAGGCCGTCGACGCGCGCCGCCGCGCGCTCTGGCGGCTGTGGCTGCCGGCGACGGCGCCGCCGCTGCCCGACGGCGACGACACGATGGTCGAATGGGGCGGCGCGCAGCGCTGGGTGGTGGCCGCGGCCGACGACGCGCAGGTCGCCGCCGGGGCGCGGCGCGCCGGCGGCAGCGCGTTGCGCGTGGCCGGCGGCCTGCCGGGCAAGGGCGCGTTCAATCCCGAGCCGCTCGCGCCGGCGCTGCTGGCGATCCACCGCCGCCTGCGAGAATCGTTCGATCCGCGCGGCGTGTTCGTGCCCGGGCGGCCGATCCATTTCTGACCGGCACCGACGCGCGCTTCGAATCCCCGGGCGCGATCCCGCCGTTCGCCTCGCTGATCCTCCACGATGAGGCCGCCAAGATGCAGACCCAGCTCGCCCCCGAATTCGCCGGCACGCCCGACGGCGCTGACGCCGAGGCGATCCTGCGCAAATGCGTGCATTGCGGCTTCTGCACGGCGACCTGCCCGACCTACCAGCTGCTCGGCGACGAGCTCGACGGGCCCCGCGGCCGCATCTATCTGATGAAGCAGGTGCTCGAAGGCGGCGCCCCCACGCGTTCGACCCAGGTCCACCTCGATCGCTGCCTGAGCTGCCGCAGCTGCGAGACGACCTGCCCGTCGGGGGTCGAGTACGGGCGCCTGGTCGAGATCGGCCGGCGCATCGTCGATGCCAAGGTCGAGCGGCCGATGGGCGAGCGCGCCCGGCGCTGGCTGCTCCGGGAGGGGCTGACCTCGCCGCTGTTCGGCCCCGCGCTGCGCGTCGGCCAGGCGCTGCGTCCGCTGATCGGAGAGGCGCTGCGGTCGAAGGTGCCGCCGCCGGACGGCGCCGTTGCCCCCCGCGAAGCGCTGTGGCCGCAGCGCGCGCATGACCGCAAGGTGTTGATGCTGGCGGGCTGCGTGCAGCCCGCGATGCGGCCCAACATCAACGCGGCGACGGCGCGCGTGCTCGATCTCGCGGGCGTGCAGGCCGTCATCGCGGACGGGGCCGGCTGCTGCGGCGCGCTCCGCAGCCATGGCGGCGACCGCGACGGCGGCCTCGCCGACATGCGGCGCAACATCGACGCGTGGTGGC
>JBEVLR010000228.1:0-6833 GCA_040509075.1 Burkholderiaceae bacterium
TGACCCCATGAAATTCGTCGATGAAGCCACGATCGATATCGCCGCCGGCGACGGCGGCGCGGGCTGCATGAGCTTTCGTCGGGAAAAATGCATTCCGTTCGGCGGGCCGAACGGCGGCGACGGCGGCAAGGGCGGCAGCGTCTGGTTCGTCGGCGACCGCAACCTGAACACGCTGATCGACTACCGCTATGCGCGCCGCCACGAGGCGCGCAACGGCGAAGCCGGCCGCGGATCCGACCAGTACGGCGCGGCCGCCGACGACATCGTGCTGCGCGTGCCCGTGGGCACCATCGTCAAGGATTTCGAGACGGACCAGATCCTGGCCGAGCTGATCGAGCCCGATGTCCCGGTGCTGCTCTGCAAAGGCGGCGACGGCGGTTTCGGCAACCTGCATTACAAGAGCAGCACCAACCGGGCGCCGCGCCAACACACGCCGGGCTGGCCGGGCGAGCAGAAGAAAGTGCGGCTCGAGCTGCGCGTGCTCGCCGACGTCGGCCTGTTGGGCATGCCCAACGCGGGCAAGTCGACCTTGATCGCCGCGATCTCGAATGCGCGGCCGAAGATCGCGGACTATCCGTTCACGACACTGCACCCGAACCTGGGCGTCGTGCGCGTCGGCCCCGAAAAGAGCTTCGTCGTCGCCGACATCCCCGGCCTGATCGAAGGCGCTTCCGAGGGCGCCGGGCTGGGCCACCAGTTCCTGCGCCACTTGCAGCGCACGCGTCTGCTGCTGCACATGATCGACGCCGCGCCGTTCGACGATGCCGATCCGGTGCGGCAGGCGAGGGCGATCGTCCAGGAACTGAAGAAGTACGACCCCGAACTCCACGCGAAGCCCCGCTGGCTCGTGCTGAACAAGCTCGACATGGTGCCGATCGACGAGCGCGCGGCGCGGGTGAAAGACATCGTCAAGCGCCTGAAATGGAAGGGCCCGGTCTTCGAGATCTCCGCGCTCGCCCGCGAAGGCCTGCAGCCGATGCTGCACGCGATCCACGAGCACGTGCAGGCGCAGGTCGAGCGGCAGCCACCGCCGGCCGATCCGCGTTTCGACGCGGCTGCCGACGAGCCTCGGATCGAGGGCGCGTCGACGCCGCCGGCCGCCTCCGCCTCCGCCTCCCGGCCGGCCGCGCCCGCGCGTGCGGGCCGGGCCGTGAAGGCCGTGCCGGCGGAGCCGGGCCGACCGGTCGACCCGCGCTTCGCGTCAACCGCCGCCGACGACCCTGCCGGAACCGCCGCACCGACGGCTCCGCGCCGACGCGCCCGCGCGGCATGACGCCGGACGCGACGTCCGCGGGCGCCGGCGCATCGAACGACGAACTGCGTCAGGCGCGCCGCATCGTCGTCAAGGTCGGATCCAGTCTCGTGACGAACGACGGGCGGGGCGTCGACGCCCAAGCCATCGGCAACTGGTGCCGGCAGATGGCGGCGCTCGGCCAAGCCGGGCGCGAGATCGTCATGGTGTCTTCCGGCGCGATCGCCGAAGGCATGAAGCGGCTCGGCTGGACGGCGCGGCCCAAGGAGCTCCACGAACTCCAGGCCGCCGCGGCCGTGGGTCAGATGGGCCTGGCCCAGATGTACGAGAGCAAGCTGCGCGAGCAGGGCTTCGGCAGCGCGCAAGTGCTGCTGACCCATGCCGACCTGGCCGACCGCGAACGCTACCTGAACGCCCGTTCGACGCTGGTCACGCTGCTGGGGCTCAAGGTGATCCCGGTCATCAACGAGAACGATACGGTCGTCACCGACGAAATCAAGTTCGGGGACAACGACACGCTGGGGGCGCTCGTCGCCAATCTCGTGGACGCCGACGCCTACGTGATCCTGACCGACCAGCCCGGCCTCTATTCGGCCGATCCGCGCAAGGACCCGTCGGCGACTTTCGTCGCGCGCGCGCGGGCGGGCGACCCGGAGCTCGAGCGCATGGCGGGCGGGGCGGGCTCGTCGATCGGCCGCGGCGGCATGCTGACCAAGGTGCTGGCGGCGAAGCGGGCCGCAGGCTCCGGCACCAGCACCGTGATCGCGTGGGGGCGCGAGCCCGACGTGCTGCTGCGCCTGGCCGCCGGCGAGCCGATCGGCACGTTGCTGGCGGCGCAGACCGCCAAGGTGGCGGCCCGCAAGCGCTGGATGGTCGATCATCTGCAGCTGCGCGGCGCGGTGATCGTCGACGACGGGGCGGCGATCAAGTTGCGCGACGAGGGCAAAAGCCTGTTGCCGATCGGCGTCCGTGAAGTCGAGGGCGAATTCCACCGCGGCGACGTGATCGCGGTGCGTGCGCTCGATGGTCGCGTGATCGCGCGCGGGCTGGCGAACTACTCGTCCGCCGAGGCGCGGCTGATCGCGCGCAAGCCGTCGTCCCGGATCGAGGCCGCGCTCGGCTACGCGAACGAGCCGGAGCTGGTGCACCGCGACAACCTGGTGCTGGGCTGAGCGCCGCGTCAGCGCGCCGCCAGGTCGTCGGCGGGCGGCTGCGAATCCGTCAGGCCGTCGTTGCCCAAGGCGTCGCCCGGCGGATCGCCCGAATGGTCGTCGCGCGGCCCGCGCGGCCCGCCGCGCAGGTAGCGATTATGGAAGTTCGTCTTCGGCAGGAAGCGCGCGAGCTCGGTCAACGCGAGCTGGTAGACGCCGCGCTTGAATTCGATGACCACATCCAGCGGCACCCAATAGTCGTTCCAGCGCCATGCGTCGAATTCGGGGTGGTCGGTCGCGCGCAGATTCATGTCGCTGTCGCGGCCCATCAGTTTCAACAGGAACCAGATTTGTTTCTGACCCCGGTAATGCCCGCGCGCGTCCTTGCGGATGTAATGCTCCGGCACTTCATAGCGCAGCCAGTCGCGCGTGCGCGCGATGATTCTCACGTGGTCGGGCAGCAGCCCTATTTCCTCGTGAAGCTCGCGGTACATCGCCTGCTCAGGCGACTCGCCATATTTGATGCCCCCTTGCGGGAATTGCCAGGAATGCGTCCGCAGACGCTTTCCCCAAAACACCTGGTTGCGCGAGTTGAGCAGCACAATGCCGACGTTGGGCCTGAAGCCCTCTCGGTCGAGCATAATCTGACCCCGATTCTTGAACTGCAACCATTATTGCATCGGCTTAACGTAAAACACGAGTTCGCGTTTTCCGCATGCCGCCTCGTTGCGTACGAGATCTCCAAAGACAATCCCTCAGCGACCCTTCCCGCCCATGAAAGCCTCCCAGTTCTTCATCTCCACATTGAAGGAAGCCCCCGCCGAGGCGGAGGTGGCCAGCCACAAACTCATGATGCGGGCCGGCATGATCAAGCGCCTGGGCGCCGGCATCTACAGCTACATGCCGATGGGGCTGCGCGTGATCCGCAAGGTCGAGGCCATCGTGCGCGAGGAAATGAACCGTGCCGGCGCCGTGGAGGTGTCGATGCCGGTGGTGCAGCCGGCCGAGCTCTGGCAGGAGACCGGCCGTTTCGAAAAGATGGGGCCGGAGCTGCTGCGCGTCAAGGATCGCCACGACCGCGATTTCGTGATTCAGCCCACATCGGAGGAAGTGGTCACCGACATCGCCCGCCAGGAACTGCGCAGCTACAAACAGCTGCCGCGCAATTTTTACCAGATCCAGACCAAGTTCCGCGACGAGCGCCGCCCGCGCTTCGGCATCATGCGCGGGCGCGAATTCACGATGAAGGACGCCTACTCGTTCGACCGCGACAAGGCCGGCGCCGAGAAGAGCTATGAGGCCATGCGCGTCGCCTACCGCGCGATCTTCGATCGCTTCGGCCTGAAATACCGGGCCGTCGCGGCCGATTCGGGCGCGATCGGCGGCGACTTGTCGGAGGAATTCCAGGTCATCGCCGACACCGGCGAGGACGCGATCATCTATTGCCCGACCTCCGATTACGCCGCCAACATCGAGCTCGCCGAAGGTGTCGCGCTGCTGGACGCGCGCGCCGCCCCCGCCGGTGCGCTGACGAAGACGCCGACGCCGGGCAGGAGCACTTGTGCGGACGTCGCGGCTGCGCTCGGCCTGCCGCTGGATCGCACGGTGAAGTCGCTGGTGCTGGCCACCGACGAAGCCATGCCCGACGGCGCCGCCGCGAAGACCACCGTATGGCTGCTGCTGCTGCGCGGCGACCACGACATGAACGAAGTGAAAGCCGGCAAGGTGCCGGGCCTCGAGGAGGGCTTCCGGTTCGCGACCCTCGCCGAGATCGACGCGCATTTCGGTTGCCAGCCCGGCTACCTGGGCCCGATCGGCTTGAAGAAGCCGGTGAAGATCGTCGCCGATCGGACGGTTGCGAACATGTCCGATTTCGTCTGCGGCGCCAACGCGCCCGACTTCCATTTCACGAACGCGAACTGGGGCCGCGACCTGCCCGAGCCGGATGCCGTCGCCGACATCCGCAACGTCGTCGCCGGCGACCCGTCGCCGGACGGCAAGGGGGTGCTGGCGATCGACCGCGGCATCGAGGTGGGCCACGTGTTCTATCTCGGCACGAAATATTCGGAGCCGATGAACGCCACCTATCTCGACGAAACGGGCAAACCGCGGCCGTTCGAGATGGGGTGCTACGGCATCGGCGTGACGCGGATCCTCGCGGCGGCCATCGAGCAGAACCACGATGCGCGCGGCATCGTCTGGCCGGTCGCGCTCGCGCCGTTCACCGTGGTGCTGTGCCCGATCGGCTACGGCCGCAGCGCCGACGTCGAGACCGCCGCCGGGAAGCTGCACGACGAACTCGCCGCGATCGGCGTCGACGTGCTGCTCGACGACCGCGGCGAGCGCCCCGGCGCGATGTTCGCCGACTGGGAGCTGATCGGCGTGCCGCAGCGCGTGGTGATCTCGGATCGCGGCCTCAAGGACGGCACGTTCGAGGTGCAGGGCAGGCGCGAGGAGGAGGCCGCGACCGTCGCGGCCGCCGACATCGTCGCCCATCTCCGCGCGCGAATCGCGGCATGACCTTCGGATCTCCCGACCGGCGCGCCGCCGTGGTCGGGTTGGCGGCCGGCGCGGCGGCGCTCGCGTGGCCGTGCGCGGCCCGGGCCGGCGCGCAGATCGAGGAGCCTTTGGCCGACGCCGTGCGCACGGCGCTGAGTTCGGCGATTTCCGCGGGGGCGCCGCCGCCGGAGCTGAAGTTCGACACCGCAGACGCGCACATCGCGTACCTGCATTGGCTGTTCGCGATGAGCGAACGGCTGAAGAAGCGCAAGACCGAAACGCAGGTGCGCGTCGAATTCCTGCAGACCGTCTGGTACGAAAGCCACCGCGCGGGGCTCGAGCCGGCGCTCGTGCTGGGCCTGATCCAGGTCGAAAGCGGTTTTCGCAAGTATGCGATCAGCCGGGCCGGCGCGCGCGGCTACATGCAGGTCATGCCGTTCTGGGCGCGCCAGATCGGCGACGGCGATCCGGCGCGGCTGTTCGTGATGCAGACCAACCTGCGCTTCGGCTGCGTGATCTTGCGCCATTACCTGGACGTGGAGCGCGGCGACCCGTTCATGGCGCTCGGACGCTACAACGGCAGCCGCGGCCAATCCGCCTACCCCGATGCCGTGCTCGGCGCCCGCAGGCAATGGACGACGGCCGGGCCGTCGGGCGGGACGGCCTCCGCGCCCGCCTCGCGCTGAAGGGTCAGAGGCCCTGCCAGCGTTGCGGGACGGCGCCGGGCACGCCCAGCATGTCGATCACGCGTTCGACGGTGCCGTCCACCATGTCGGCGATCGTCTGCGGCCGCTGGTAGAACGCCGGCAGCGGCGGGAAGACCACGCCGCCCATCTCGGTGACGGCCGTCATGTTGCGCAGGTGCGCGAGGTTGAGCGGCGTTTCCCGCACCATCAACACGAGCCGGCGGCGCTCTTTCAACATCACGTCGGCCGCGCGCGTGAGCAGGTTGTCGCCGAAGCCGTGCGCGATCGCCGCGAGCGACTTCATCGTGCACGGCGCGACGACCATCGCCTGCGCACCGTGGCTGCCGCTCGCGATGCAGGCGCCGATGTCGCCGATCGACCACGCATGCGTGGCCTTGGCCGCGAGGTCGTCGCGCGTCAGGCCGAGTTCGTGGTGGGCGTTGATCACCCCGGCCGGAGTGACGACCAAATGCGTGACGGCCCCGAGCTCGCGCAAGCGCTCCAGCAAGCGCACGCCGTAGACCGCGCCGGACGCGCCGGTCACGCCGACGACGACGGCCGCGCCGCCGGCCGGGCTCAAGCGGCCAGCAGCGGTTGCAGCTCGCCGGCTTCGTACATCTCCATCAAGATGTCGGATCCGCCGACGAACTCGCCGTTGACGTAGAGCTGCGGAATCGTCGGCCAGTTCGCGTATTCCTTGATTCCCTGGCGGACGCCGTCGTCCTCGAGCACGTTGACGGTTTTCAGGCCTTGCACGTTGCAGGCCTTCAGGATCTGGATCGCGCGGCCGGAAAAGCCGCACATCGGGAACTGCGCGGTCCCCTTCATGAACAACACCACATGGTTGTTCTTCACGAGGTCATCGATGCGTTGTCGAACGTCGTCGTTCATGGTGATGTGCATGTGTCGGGAAAAAGCGGCCGCGAAAGCGCGGCAACGCCGTTTATAAGCCAAACGGCGCGTCTTGGCAGCGCAAAGGCGATCGATCCCGCCGCATCGGCGCCGAGCCGGCCTGGAGGCGCTAGAACGAATAGCGCACGTTGACGGCCATCACCGGCGCCCAACGCAGGTCGCCGGTGACGTCGTCCAGCGACTGCGTGCGGTTGAACAATCCGCGCACGCGGCCGGCACCGGCCGGATTCTGAGATGCCAGCCCGAAATCGGCGTTCAGGATGAGCTGGCTGTTGACCCACAGATGGCTGTATCCGAGGCCGATGTAAGGCATGCTGGGCGCGTCTTCGCTCT
>JBEVLR010000229.1:0-6661 GCA_040509075.1 Burkholderiaceae bacterium
AGGCCCGCGAGCGCGGCCAGGGCGCCGCGTGCGGGGGCTTGGACGCCGAACGGCGCCCATTCGGGACGCGGGGAACGCAGCGGGCGGGGGGGTCGGTTCATTTCATGCTCCTAATTGGGTGGAGAGGGTCGCCGAGTCGGCGGGGAGGGGTGCGACGCGCTTCGGCGCGGCGTCGAGGGCGCCTGTCCATGCGTCGCTAACGCCGAGCGCGCAGAACACGCCCGAGCTCGCCGACGCGAACAGGATCGCGTTGCCGCTGCGGATCTGCGACGGATCGCGGAACCGGTCGAGGAAGTTCAGGAACGGATCGCAGCAGAAGATGTGGCCGGTCGCGCCGATGTTGCGCGAGTGCAGGCGATCCATCGGCACGCCCAGCAGTTCGATCACTTTCGAGAACGCGGTCAGGTTCGCGTTCATCGGCAGCACGGCGTCGACGTCGGCGGCCGTCCAGCCGGAGCGGTCGATGACCTGCGCGATCGCGCGGTGCGCCGAGAACGCGTAGTTCAGGCCGTAGCGCTTGGCGAGTTCCGGCCCCTTGGCCGAGCCGCGGTAGTAGCGGCCGTCGATGTTGTACGAGATGTGGCCCACGCGGTTGCGCGGCGCGTCGCGGCGGATCAGCAGCGCGAGCGCGCCGTCGCTCTGGATCGCGTAGTCGCTGACGTTGCGCGAGGTTTCCCCGAAGACCTTGTCGCCGCTGACGATCAGCACGTCGTTGACCCACGGCCGGCGCCACAGGATCGTGCGCAGCAGTCGCAGCGCGCAGACGATCGACGCGCAGTTCTGCTGCGAGATCGAGTGCCCCGTCGCCCGCCGCATGCCGAAGCGGCCGATCAGCGTCGACGGCAGGCTCGCCGGCGGCGCCATCACGCTGGTGGCGTTGGTGTGGCAGTACAGGACGAGGTCGATCGCGCCCGCCGCGCCCGCGGGCAGGGCGTCGAGCAGTCGTTCGACCGCGGCCGCGCACAGATCCTCGATGCTCATGTCGGGCGCGACGTGGTAGTTCGACAAGCCGTTCGCCTTCATCGACGGCAACAGCCCGCGCGCCGGCGCGCCGACGCGCGCCGCCCAATCGTCGAGCGTGCGCCGCTGCGGCGGCAGGAAGGCTGCGCCGGCGGCGATGCCGAAGGCCGGCGCGGTCGCCGGGAGAGGTTCGCGCCGCATGGTCACAGGCGCTTCAGCACGCAGCATGCGAACTCCCCGTTGTTGCCCGCGCTCCAT
Source organism: Burkholderiaceae bacterium (assembly GCA_040509075.1). Classification (GTDB taxonomy): domain Bacteria; phylum Pseudomonadota; class Gammaproteobacteria; order Burkholderiales; family Burkholderiaceae_C; genus Scleromatobacter. Next base: position 1,219 of record JBEVLR010000229.1, read on the forward strand.
GCGAGCACGCGCGCGCCGGCCGGGGTCGACGCCTCGATGGCGGCGAGCGCGAAGAGCGGATCCGACGACGAGCCCTCGGTCCGCGCGTCCGCCGCCGCCGGCAGGCCGCTGGCGGCGTGCACGCCGTCGGCGAGCCGAGCGTCCGGAGTCGTCGCCAGGACCGTTTCCAGCCCCTCGGCGTCGATGCCGGCCTCTTCCAGCGTCGCGCCGATGACGCCGGCGCCGAAGGCGGCGAACGCGTCCACCTCGGCGGAGGGCCAAGGCGCCAGCGCGTCGCACGCCGTCGCGAACTGGCGCACCGAAAGGTGGTCGATCGACCAGCTGCCCGCCTCTCCGCCCCGGACCAGCGCCGCCGCCGCCGTGTCGCCGAAGACCAGGCGGCGCATGTCGGCCTGCGGCCCGCCGAAGACGAGCTTGTCGGACGCGACGACCAGCACCGCGTCCGCGGCCTCGGGGCCTTCGACGAGGCCGAGCGCCAGGTCCAGCGCGATCCACACCGCGACGCCGTGCGCCTGGGAGACCGCGAACGGATTGGCGGCCGTCAGCCCCAGTTCGTATTGCAACCGGCCCGCCGTGGATTCCGAAATGCGTTCGTCGGGCGCGTCGTGGCAATAGATCAGCGCGGCGACCGCGTCGCGGCGCAGGCGATGGCCGTTGGCGTCGAGCAGCCGACGCGCCACCGTCACGGCGAGGTCCGCCGCGCTGGCGCCGCGCCCGCTCCGCAGCCCCATCGGCACGACGCACGCAGGCCTGCGCCAGTAGCGGCGCGAGAACACCGCGCGCGCATGGTCGCGCACGTTGGCGCAGTCGCCCAGGACCGCCCGGCGCGCGACGACCGCGAGCCGGACGGCCGCGCGCCGGCGCGCGGCCGGAGCATGGGTGGCGATGGCGCAAATCGATGCCATGGCCGCGCTTACTGGCGCACCAGCACGAGTTTGCGCTGCACCAGCGTCTGGCGGCCGCTGTCCCAGCGTCCGGCCTGCGCGAGCTTCAGGATCTTGCGCGTCAGCAGCGTCGCGTAGTCGGCGGGCACGCTGCGTTCGAAATCGGCGCCGGCGCGCGCGTAGTTCAGCTGCGCGCTTTCCTGCAGCACGCGGTCCTGTTCCAGGGTCTTCGGCTCCAGCGGCACCCATTCGACGCAGGGCCGGTCGCCGCGCTTGCGCGACATCCATTCGATGCGGCAGGTGCCCGGCCCGGTGGGCACCATGTGCAGCACGTTGTAGAAATCGGTCGCCGCGCCTTTTTGCAGCACGGTCACGCGGTCGGGCAGCTCGAAGGTGGTGAACGAGTCGGCGTCGTCCGGGATCGGCGCGTCGGGCGAAGGCGTGGCGGGATAGAACAGCGCGTAGCCGTAGTCGGTCACGCGCACCTCGTACTCGTACTCCTTGAACCCGTTGAGCTTGTGGAAGAACCAGGCCGGATGGGTGCCCTTGTGCGCGAAGACCGGATGGGCGCCGTCGAGCATGTTCTCCAGGAACAGCAGCGCGCTGCACTTCGCGTCGACCGAGCCCTGCTTCCACGCGTACTCCTGGGCGCCTCGGATGCGCCGGGGCGGCGCCGGCGGCTCGTCCGGGCCGAGCCACACCCACACGTAGTGATCCTGTTCGACGCAAGGGAAGCTGCGCACCTTGAAGCCGCTGGGGATCGCCGCGCCCGCGCACAGCGACGGCACGTGCACGCAGCGGCCGGCGCCGTCGTACTGCCAGCCGTGGTAGCCGCAGGCGATGTTCTGATCGACGACCTTGCCGATCGACAGCGGCACGCCGCGATGGCAGCAGCGGTCTTCGAGGGCGTGGGGGGCGCCGCCGTCCGCGCCGCGGTACAGCACGATGCGCTGGTCCATGACGGCGATCGCTTTCGGGGCCTCGCCGAGCTGCGAAGACGCGCTGCCGACGTACCAGTGGTTCTCAAGCATCGAGAAACTCCAGGGGGGGGTGGGTTTCGCCCGCAATGGGCGTCGGAGAGAATTCGGCGATCGCGCGTTCGAGCGCGTCGGCGGCGCCGTCGATGAGCCGCAGTTCGGCGCGCGTGCAGGGCGCGACCCGCACCGGCGCGAACCCGTAGTAGCCGTTGAACCCGATCGCGCCGGCGACGGCCGTGCGCTCGCCGTCGGGCGGCGACGCGGCCAGCCATTCGATGAGGCCGATCCACGGATCGGCGCCGAAGCAGTGGCCGTAGGCCGCGTTCCGGTTCGGGCCGAGCGAACCCTCCGCGAGAACACGGCGCGCGGTCGCCGCCAGCGCCTCGACGGTGAACGGAATGAAGGTCGGCTGCGCGCCGTGGCGCGCCTGATGCGCCTTGAGGGCCATCACGAAATCGTTGAACGCGCTGTTGGCGTGCGGGCCTGAGCAGACCGGCGGCGCGCCGCGGTCGTCGGGCAGCTCGAACAGCAGCGTCGACACGCCGAAGCCCGAGGGGCCGATGACCGGATGGCGCAGGTGCCAGTCCAGGTTGTGCACATCCAGGTCGACGATCGCCACCGCGAGGCGCTTCGCGTCGGTGTGGCGCACGAAGTGGCGCAGCGCGAATGCCCAGCCGACGCACATGTAGGCGTTCATCAGCGCCTGGGGCCGCAGGCCGCAGGCCCGCTCGACCGCATCGAGGAAGCGCGCCTGGCCGCGCGGCTGCATGCTGATCGATTGGCTCATGATGGTCGAGACGACGACCAGGGCCTGAGGCTCGAAGCCGGCGTCGGCGCAGGCGCGCGCGAGCTGCGCGCCGCACAGCCGACCGCCGAGGTCGATCCGCGCGCCGGCCTCGAGGCCGGCCGCGAACGGCGGCGCGACGCGCCAATGCGCGGCGGCCCTCACGCGGGCATGAGGCGCGTTCATGCGCAATCCCCCACGCCGCCGATGCCCGGCGCGACGTCGGAACGCTGGACGCGCAACGCCGTCTTCAGCGTGGGCGGCACGACGAAATCGCAGCGCGTGAAGTAGCCGTCGTACGCGAACGCGCCGGCGGTGACGGTTTGCGCCGAGGCGGGCCGCAGCGCGTCGAACCATTCGATGAGGCCGATCCACGGGTCGGCGCCGAAGGTGTGCCCGTAGGCCGCGTGGCGGTTGGCCGCGAGCAGCTCGCGGCCGATCAGCCGCTCGGCGACGCTCGCGAACGCTTCGGGCAGGAAAGGCAGGAAGGTCATGCGCCGGCCGAACGCGCGTTGGCCGGCGCGGATCGAATGCAGGAATTCCGTGAAGCCGCGGTTCGGGTGCGGGCCGCCGCATTCGGGCAGCGCGGCCCGTTCAGGCAGTTCGACCGCGAGCGTCGTCACGCCGTAGCCGACCGCGCCGATCGCCTTTTCGTAGGCGCCGGCGAACACGTCGTGAAGGTCGGCGTCGATGATCGAGATCGCGACGTGGCGCGTCGCGCCGTGCAGGCCCGCGAAGCGCAGCGCGTAGCCCCAGCCGGCGCATTCGTAGGCCTGCAGCCAGCCGATCGGGCGCAGCCCGCCGATGGCTTCGAGCCGCCGGTCGAGCGCGTCGCAGTCGCCCGGTCGGCCAGTCAGCATGGGGCTCATGCACGTCGTGCAGACGAACGGCAGCCACCGCGGCGCCGGCACGTCCGCGCGCAGGCGGGCCATCTGCGCCCCCGCTTCGTCGGCCAGCCAGCGCAGGCGGCGGGCGGGCGACGCGTCCCGGCCCGCGAGCGGCGGTTCGATGCGCGTGTGGAACGCGGCGTGGACGATCGGCGCGGCCGTCGCGGCGGTCATGCGCCCGCCCCGGCGCCGAACGGCGCGCGCACCAGGTCGGGCCGCGCCGCGGCGGCCTCGAGGGCCTCCGCGCCGGCCCGCTCGACCGCCAGGCCGCGCAACCCCTGCAGGAAGCCGCTGCGCCCGACGAAATCGGAAAAGCCGTCGAGCCCGGCCGGCGTCGGCGCGACGAGCCAGGCGGCGAATTCGTTGCGCCCTTGTTCGAGGCCGTCGGCGCGCAAGTCGTGGTGGAAGACGACGAGGTCGCGCCGGCCCGCCTGCAGCAAGGTCGGCAGCAACTGCAGCGGCGCGTGCGTGACGAGCACGTCGGCGGCGAGCATCTCCGCGGACAGCTGGACGTCGAAGTCCGACCCGTACAGGCGCACGCCGATGAAGCCCGGCTCCGGCATCGCGGCGCGCAGCTCGCGCAGCAGCGCGGTGAGGATCGCATAGCGCTCGCTCGGCGACACCCGCACCGGCGCCGGCTGAGGCTGCTCGAACTGCAGCACGCTGGCGAATTCGTGCGGCTCGGTCATCGGGATCGACGCGAGTTCGACCTTGTTCAGCCGTCGCCGCGCATGGCCGACGAACGTCCCCGAGGCCCGCACGCAGCGCACGGGGTCGGCGCGTTCGCCTTCGGACGGCCGCGCGGCGCTCATGATGCGACGTAGCGCTGCGCGGCGCGGAGGTTGAGGAAGGCGGCGGGCGAGTACGTCGTGTAGGCGCCGCACTGGTCGAACACGAGCAAGTCGCCCTCCGCCAGCGGCGCGTCGTCGAGCCGGCCGATCACGTCCGCGGGGCTGCAGCTGCTGCCGACGAGTTCGGTCGCCGGCGCGGTCGAGGCTTCGCCTGCGCCCATCGGCACCCGCACCGGCAGGCGGGCGCGCTTGACGAAAGACTCGGTCTGCGCGAGCGCGAAGCACTGGGCCAGGCCGCCGTCGCACACCGCGATGCGGCGGCCCGCCATCGACTTCAGGCCGACCACGCGCGTCACGAACGAGCCGCCGCGGGCGAACACCGCGCGCCCCGCTTCGTGCAGGATGGCGACCTGGTGGCGCCGCAGGCCGTCGAGCGCCGCGCGGTAGCCGGCGAAGTCGAGCGCGGCGTCGCGCCAGTTCGCCGGGAACCCGCCGCCGAGATTGACGAACTCGAGCGCGGCGCCCGCGTGCCGGCGCACGTCGGAAACGAGGTCGGCCATGCCGGCCGCGAGCGCGGCGCCGCATTCGGCGAAGCGGTTCGATCCCGCGAACACGTGCAGGCCGACGACCTTGAGCCCGCCGTCGGCGAGCGCGTCCAGCGTGGACCACAGCGTGCGCGGATCCATGCCGAAATGGTCGGCGCGCCGCGCGTCCGCGCCGATCAGCGCGGCGGCGTTCAGGCGCAGCGCCAGGCGCACCGGGCCGCGCGCCTTCGCGGCGGCCTCGCGCACCAGCGCGACCTGGCGCGGGCTGTCGGCGATCACGGTGGCGCGGCAGGCGAGCGCGGCGGCGGCGAGCTGCGCGTCGAGGGCCGGCGTGTTCACGTAGCGCGGCGCCGTCATGCGGCCGACCGTGGTGTTCAATTCGCCCAGCGACGCGATCTCGATGCCGTCGCCGAACGCCTCGTTGCAGCGCACCAGCACGTCGAGCACCGGATTGGCCTTCATCGAAACGACCAGCGGCGTCCCGAGTTCGGCGCGCAGCCGCGCGTGGTCTTCCATGATCGTCTCGGGGTCGAAGACGAAACAGGGCGTCTCCAGCGCGGCGAGCGCGGCGGCGT
>JBEVLR010000230.1:0-6407 GCA_040509075.1 Burkholderiaceae bacterium
TGACCGGCCGCGCCGGGCACGCGCCCCCGGCGCCGCAATGCGCGGCCGCGCGAAGGCGGCGCTCAGCGGCCGTCGGCAAGCTGCTGGCGGCGGCGGCAGAAGTCGACGCAGACGCGCGCGATGCGCTCCACCCGCGCCACGTCGACCGGCGCGCCGCCGGCGAACTTCACCAGGCGCTGGCGCCGCCCGGCGCCGTCCATCGCGCCGAGCTCATGCTCGAGATCGCTCCCGCTGAAGATCAGCAGATGGACCCGGTCGCGCACGGGCGCGATCGCCAGCAGCGGCTCGCCGTTCATCGACATCAGCAGGTTGCCTTGGCGGATCACGTCCGTCAGGTCGGGCGCGACGGCGCGGATCGTCTTGTGCAGGGCGAAGGCGACCGGCGCTTCGGCCGGCGCCAGGAAATCGAACCATGCCGCGACGAGCGAGCGGGTCTGACGGGCCTTGCGCATCGACGGGCGTCAACGCGCCGGCAACGCGGCGGCCTGACGTCGGTGATAAATCTGGAACAGCTCGAGCGCCAACCGGCGCAGTCCTTCGTCGCGGCATTGGTGGGCGGCGGCGATGCGTTCGTAGGCGTAGAGCTTGTCGTAGCACAGCCGCGCCAGATGGACGGTCTGGCCCTCGAGCGCCATCATCGACTTGAACCGCAGCAGCGCGCCGATGCCGATCTCTTCGGCCTGGAGCGCGGTCGCGCCGGCGCCGGCGATGGTCGAGCGCGCGGCGCGGGGCGCGCGGGCGGCCATCGCCGCGTCGAACGGCAAGAAGTCGTTCGGGGCCTGCTGCAGTTCGTTGATCTCGGGAACCGAGTTCGCAACCATGACGGGACACCTCCAGGCGAAACGGATCGTCCGAGCGCCCGGGACGGGTGCACGCCCCGCCTTGCCGGGTCCGGAGATCCACCCGTGCATGGTGCGCGCACCGAGCTCCCCGCGGTCTGCGGAAAAGCCGTCGCCATGCGGCCCATTTCACGGTCGGGGCGGCCGCGCACCCCGTCGCGCGGCAGCCGCGCGCCGGAATTCAGCCGATCGGCTCGCGGCCGGCGATGAAGGCCTCCAGGCCGCCGCACCACGACGCCGACGGCGGCTCGAGCTCCGCCAGCGGCCGGATCGCGACGCCGGCATCGGCCAGCAGCTTGTTCGACGCCGCGTTCAGCGCCGCCTGATGCGGCTTCCTGTCGAGGTAGACGATGGTCTTGATGCCGACCTGGATGATGGATTGCGTGCAGCGCGGACACGGGAACTGCGTCGTGTAGATCGTGCCGCCGGTCAACGGCAGCGCCACGCAGTTCAGGATCGCATTGACCTCGGCGTGCACGATGTAGCTGTGGCGCGACCGGAACGGGTCGCCGTCGTCGTCGAACCAATAGCCGGGATCGGCGTCGTCGCAGCCGCGCGGCAGGCCGTTGTAGCCGACGCCGAGGATCCGGTTGTCCGGGCTGGCGATGCACGCCCCGTTGCGCTTGCGCGCGTCCTTCGAGCGCGCGCCGGCGAGCAGCGCGACGCCCATGAACATCGAGTGCCAGTGGATCAGCGGAGCGTTTCGTGTCATTGGATGAGCGAGGCGGCGAGCCGCCCCATCGGGAACGGAGGCGGCCGCGGCCACTGCCGCAAGAGGGCCGGGGGATGGGATTCTAATGGGCTCCACAGTCGCTCGACGGGGTTGGATGCCGCCTGCGCCACGGGATGGGCGGTGCGGGCGCGGGGCCCGCCCCAGTCGAAGTTCGATATTTCGAAGGCCGGCCCGCCCCTGCTCCACTATGATGGAGCCCGGGCATCAGGTTTTCGCTTGCGGCCCTCGTTTTTCGCGCGCCGGCAAAGTTTTCAGATTCCGCGCAGGAGACCCGACCATGGCCAGCCCTTCCCGCTCCGCCACCGAGCTGATGGTGCAGTACGCGACCTACCATCGCGACCGCCGCAACATCGCGACCCATTTCATCGGCATCCCGCTGATCGTGTTGGCCATCGGCATGTTCCTGGCCCGCGCCCGCTTCGACGTCGACCAGGTGCGCTTCAGCGCCGCGGAACTGATGTGGGCGGCCGCGACGGCCTGGTACCTGACGCGCGGCAACGTCGTGCTGGGACTGGCCACGAGCCTGGCCAACGGCGTCCTGGTGGCGCTCGCCCACCCGTTCGCCGACGGCGGCACCGGGGCGTGGCTGACCTGCGGCATCGTCACGTTCGTCACGGGCTGGCTGCTGCAGTTCATCGGCCACTACTACGAAGGGCGCAGGCCCGCGTTCGTCGGCGACTTGGCGGGCTGGCTGGTCGGGCCGATGTTCGTCACCGGCGAAGCCTTGTTCGCCGCCGGCCTGTGCCGCCCGCTGGCGCAGGAGATCGAACGGCGCACCGGCCCGACGCTGCTGCGCGACCTCGCGCGGCCGATCGCTTGATCCGTCCAGCGGCGTGAGCCGGCCGACTCAGGTCTCCTTCGAAATGCTGATCGACGGCAGCTTCGCGCTGAAGTCCTTCGCTTTCTTCGCGACCGCCACGGCGATCCGGCGCGCGACGCCTTTGTAGAGCGAGGCGGCTTCGCCGTCCGGCTCGGCGGCGACGGTGGGGGTGCCCGAGTCCGTCTGTTCGCGGATCGCCAGCGTCAAGGGCAGCGCGCCCAGGTAGGGCACGCCATATTGCGCGGACATCTTCCGGCCGCCGTCGGCGCCGAAGATGTGTTCGACATGACCGCAATTCGTGCAGACGTGGACGGCCATGTTTTCGACGATGCCGATGACGGGCACGCCGACCTTCTCGAACATGTTGAGCCCCTTCTTCGCATCGAGCAGCGCGATATCTTGCGGCGTGGTGACGATCACCGCGCCGGTGAGCGGCACGCGCTGGCTGAGCGTGAGCTGGATATCGCCGGTGCCGGGCGGCATGTCGATGACCAGGTAATCGAGCTCGCCCCAGCGGGTCTGGCGCAGCAGCTGGTCGAGCGCCTGCGTGGCCATCGGCCCGCGCCAGACGACGGCTTGGTCCGGATCGACGAGAAAACCGATCGACATCACCGAGACGCCGTGGTTGCGCAGCGGCTCCATCGTCTGGCCGTCGTTCGACTCCGGCCGGCCGGACACGCCCATCATCAGCGGCAGGCTGGGGCCGTAGATGTCGGCGTCCAGCAACCCCACGCGCGCGCCTTCGGCGTGCAGCGCCAGAGCGACGTTGACGGCCGTCGTGCTCTTGCCCACGCCGCCCTTGCCGGAAGACACCGCGATCACGTTGGCCACCCCGGGCAAGAGCGCCACGCCACGCTGCACCTGGTGCGCGACGATCTTGCTGGCCACGCCGACGGTGGCGCCCGCGACGCCTTCGACGCCCTTCGCGGCCGCCGCGAGCGCGTCGCGCACGACGCCGAACTGGCTGAACGCGGGGTAGCCGAGCTCGATGTCGAACGACACCGCGCCGCCCGCTCCGATCGCCAGGTTCTTCAGCTGTCGCAACGCCGTGTACGGCTGCCCGGTGTGGGGGTCGACGACGGTGGCGAGCGCGGCGACGAGCGCGGCTTCGGAGACGGGCATGATGGAGTTGCGACGGCGAAGGGAACGGCGAAAAGCGGCGGACGGCCAGTCTAACCGCCGTCGCCCACCCGGCCTGCCCACTACATCGTCAGGTGCTTGACCAGGTGCGCGTAGCTGTCGGCGTTCGACAACGCCTTCTCCCTCGACTTGCCTTCGAAGGTGAGGTCGGCCTTTTGGCGCATGAACCGCGGGGTCACGTAGAACTTGTCCGCGGTTCCGGTGTACTTGTGGGTCGCTTCGTGGATGAGGGTGGTCGCGGCCTCGCTCTCGTCGTCTTCCATCAAGGTCTTCTTCAACAGGTGGATCGCGCCCATCCGCCGGTGCGGCGAATCCTTCAACGCCACGTCGTCGGCGTCGTCCGGCTTGAGCTTGATGACGTTGCTGTACGGTTTCGACGGCTTCTTGACGTCGGGCACCTTGTACGACACCGAACCGAGGACTTTCAAGCCCTGGCTGCTCGGAAGCGCTCCGACCTTGTAATACTGGTTTCCGCACAGACCGGTCAAGGTCTTCACGAGCGTCATCTGGATCGTGGTTTCGTCCTGCGCCCTCGTCGGGCCGTCCGTGATGGCGAAGTAATAGCGCAGCCCGTCGTCGAGCTTGAGCTGTTCGGCTTGGCTCTGCGCCCCCTGCTTGATGAAGTCATAAGCTTCCCACAGGGATTTCCGGGCCAGCACGAGCACCCGCTTCGCCCGTTCGCCCAGCGCCGCCACCTCGCCCCCGGCGACGGACGCGTCGTAGTAGATGCGCAATCGGGTTTTGTCTTTCTTGTCCGCCATCATGGGCACGTCGACGAAATCGTTGTACAGGCTCACGGAACCGCTCCTTTGGGAAGTTGGATGACGGCTGCGGCGAAGGATCGCCGAAGCCCTCGTTTTCGACGACGGACGACCGACCCTCTCTTTTTTTGCGCCGCTCGGCCCGATTCCGCGGCTCGTCGCGTGAGCGCGGATGATGCAGCGGCGATGCCGGGCAGGTCAAGCGGGCTCGAACTCAGGCGCCGGCGCGCGGCCGCGAGGCCGGGGCTTTCAAGGGTTCGCCCCGGTCCGCGGGCCCGTCGCGGGCATCGTCGGCAGCGCGGTGTTGGCGATCGCGGTGTCGAGCGTCGCCATCGCGACCGCCAGCCGCACCGCGGCCAGCGCCTCGGCATGCCGCCGTCCGGCCAGGCCGTCGGTGGGCGCGATGGGGCGGGCGCCGTCCTTGACGGCATCGTCGCTGCAAGGCATCGAACGTGGTGCGGCATTCATGCAACGACGGCCCTATTGCGGCACCGGATCGATCTCACGGCGGCGAGGTCGGCCATCGCGGCGCTCCGCCCGGGCGCCCGCGCCCTTAGAATCGGCGGTTCAATGGCCACGAACCGCAAACTTTTCGTCACCACCGCGCTGCCTTACGCGAACGCGCCGTTCCACATCGGGCACATGATGGAATACATCCAGGCGGACATCTGGGTGCGTTTCCAGCGCATGCGCGGGGTCGAGGTGCACTTCGTCGGCGCCGACGACGCGCATGGCGCGCCGATCATGATCGCCGCCGAGAAAGCCGGCAAGACGCCGCAGGCCTTCGTCGGCGAGATCGCGGCGAGCCGCGCGAGGTACCTCGACGGCTTCCACATCGCGTTCGACAACTGGAGTTCGACCGACAGCGTCGAGAACCACGAGCTCGCGCGCGAGATCTACCTCGCGCTGCGCAAGAACGAGCTGATCGACGTGAAGACGATCGAGCAATACTTCGACCCGGTGAAGTCGATGTTCCTGCCCGACCGCTTCATCAAGGGCGAGTGCCCGCGCTGCGGCACGCAGGACCAGTATGGCGATTCTTGCGAAAACTGCGGCGCGGTCTACAACCCGACGGAGCTGAGGAAGCCGTACTCCACCCTGTCGGGCGCCGAGCCGGTGCTGCGCACCAGCGAGCACTATTTTTTCCGGCTGTCGGATCCGCGCTGCATCGATTTCCTGCAGGAATGGACGACCGAGGCCGGCCGCCTGCAGCCGGAAGTGCTCAACAAGATCAAGGAATGGTTCCGCAGCGACGACGGGGCCGGCCAGGGCGGCAGTCCCGGGATCAGCGACTGGGACATCAGCCGCGACGCGCCGTATTTCGGCATCGAGATCCCCGATGCGCCGGGCAAATATTTCTATGTGTGGCTCGACGCGCCGATCGGCTACCTCGCGTCGCTGAAGAACTATTTCGGCAAGACGGGCCGCGACTTCGACGCGTTCTTCGCCGACCCCGACGTGCGGCAAGTGCACTTCATCGGCAAGGACATCACCTATTTCCACACGCTGTTCTGGCCGGCGATGCTCCATTTCTCGGGGCGCAAGACGCCCGACCGCGTGTTCGTGCACGGTTTCATCACGCTCGGCGGCGACAAGATGAGCAAGAGCCGCGGCACCGGCATCTCGCCGCTGAAGTACCTCGAGCTGGGCCTGCATCCGGAATGGCTGCGCTACTACATCGCCGCCAAGCTGAATTCGCATGTGGAGGACATCGAGTTCAATCCCGGGGACTTCGTCGCCCGCGTCGACTCCGACCTCGTCGGCAAATACGTCAACATCGCCAGCCGCGCGGCCGGCTTCCTGGCCAAGCGCTTCGACGGCCGGCTGGCTGGCGATCTCGGCGTCGAAGGCTCGGCGCTGATCGAGACGCTGCGGGCCCAGGGCGATGCGATCGCCGAGCTGTACGAGCAGCGCGAGTTCGGCAAGGCGCTGCGCGACGTCATGGGACTGGCCGACAAGGTCAACGAATACGTCGACCGGCACAAGCCGTGGGAGCTCGCGAAGAGGGATGGCGCGGACGCGGGGGGGGCCCCTGGGTGGAGCGGCGGCCACGCAGACAACCCCCCGCGGTCCAGAAAACACAACCCCCTGCAGCCCCCCGTGGCGGGCCCGGG
>JBEVLR010000231.1:0-4223 GCA_040509075.1 Burkholderiaceae bacterium
CTCAGTCCTTCGAGTTCTCGGCGATGTTCCAGTTCATCGACGGCTTGTCGCCGGCGCTGCCGTCCTTCTTCTGTTCGATGTAGTCGACCTTGACGGACGCGAAGTTCAGCGTGACGTTCTCGGTCAGACGGTCTTCACCGCCGGAGCCGCCCGTCGAAATCGAAGTGATGAGCACTTCGGTCATCGTGATCTTCAAGTACTCGAGCGGCTTTTCACCGGCCTTGCGGACGATGAGCGTGGCGACCCCGTAATGCTTGCCGTTGCAGGTGGCCAGGAACAGGTCGGGGCTGGACTTGTCGACGTATTTCGTGAAGGACAGATCCTGGACATTGACCTTGCCCGCGCCGGCGCCGCCGCCGACATGCGCCGAGCCGGAGTTCGACATGCCCCAGCTCCATGCCAGGACGTCGATCTCTCCGGCGTGCACCTTGTCGACCGATTCGCCCTTGAGTGCGTCGATCTTGATGAACATGTCCATTGTCATTTTGTGCTCCTAGGAAAATATTAATTCCCGTCGCTCGGACGGAAATGCGCCCCATGCGGGACTCAAGCGGCCTTGTTCGAAGGCAGCTTGGAAACCAGCCGCAAGGAGATGCTCATCCCTTCCAGCTGATAGTGAGGTTTCAGGAAGAACTTCGAGGTGTAGTAGCCGGGGTTGCCCTCGACTTCCTCGACGATCACTTCCGCCGCCGACAGCGGCTTCTGCGCCTGGATCATCTGACCCGCGCTTTCCGGGTTCGACACGACGTAATTGCCGATCCAGTCGCTCAGGAAGCGCTGCATCGACGCCGCGCTCGCGAACGAACCCACCTTGTCGCGCACCATGCATTTCAGGTAATGGGCGAAACGCGAGGACGCGAACAGGTACGGCAGCCGCGCCGCCAGATTGGCGTTCGCGGAGGCGTCGGGATCGTCGTATTCGGCGGGCTTCTGCAGCGATTGCGCGCCGATGAACGCCGCGAAATCGCTGTTCTTGCGGTGCACCAGCGGCATGAAGCCGTTTTTCGCGAGTTCGGCCTCGCGGCGGTCGGAGATCGCGATCTCGGTGGGGCACTTCATGTCCACGCCGCCGTCGTCGGTCGGGAACGAATGCACCGGCAGGTTGGGCACCGAACCGCCGGATTCGACGCCGCGGATCGTCGTGCACCAGCCGTACAGCTTGAACGCGCGCGTGATGTTGGTGGCCATCGCGTAGGCGGAGTTCGCCCATACGTAGCGGTTGTGGTCGGCGCCTTCGACTTCCTCTTCGAAATTGAACGCTTCGACCGGGTTAGTCTTCGCGCCGTACGGCAGGCGCGCGAGGAAGCGCGGCATCGCCAGGCCGATGTAACGCGAATCGTCCGATTCGCGCAGCGACTTCCATGCCGCGTACTCGGAGTTGTCGAAGATCTTGGTCAAGTCGCGCGGGTTCGACAGTTCGCGCCACGAATCCATCTGCAGCGTCGTCGGCGAGGCGCCGGCGATGAACGGGGCATGCGCCGCCGCGGCGATCTTGGCCATTTCGCCGAGCAGTTCGACGTCGACGGGGCTGTGGTCGAAGTGATAGTCGCCGACCAGCGCGCCGTAAGGGATGCCGCCGAGCTGGCCGAATTCCTCTTCGTAGACTTTCTTGAAGATCGGGCTTTGATCCCAGGCGGTGCCCTTGTAGCGCTTGAGCGTCTTGTGCAGGTCGCCTTTCGAGATGTTCATCACGCGGATCTTCAGCATCTCGTCGGTTTCGGTGTTGTTGACGAGATGGTGGAGGCCGCGCCAGGCGCCTTCGAGCTTCGTGAAGTCGGCGTGGTGCAGGATGAGGTTGACCTGCTCGGTGAGCTTCTTGTCGAGCGCCGCGATCAGGCCTTCGATCGTGTTGTAGACGTCGGTCGACACCAGCGCGGTGTCGGCCAGCGCCTGCTGCGCGAGGGTGTGGACGGCGTTCTCGACGGCGGACTTCGCCTGGTCGGTCTTCGGCTTGAATTCCTTCTGCAGCAGCGCAGCGAAATCATCGAATTCGGCCATCGCGCCAGTGGCGGCGGACGATTCTTGTTGGGTGGACATCGACGGACTCCTAGGGATCTTTTGTGTTTGGCGGGCGCGCCCGGCGCGGAACGGCTTATTCGGCGGCCGCCGCGTCGGCCGGCTTCGGCGCGGTGGCGAGCGACTTCAACAGTTCCGGATTCTTCAGCACCTTGCCCAGGAGCTCCTCGGCCCCGACCTTGCCGTCCATGTAGGTCAGCAGATCCTTCAGCTGCGTGCGCGCTTCGAGCAGGTTGTTCAGCGCGCCGACCTTCTTGGCGACCGCTTCCGGCGAGAAATCGGACATGCTCTCGAACGTGATGTCGACGCTCAGGTTGCCTTCGCCCGTCAGCGTGTTGGGCACGATGAACGCGGCCCGCGGCTTCATCGACTTGAGGCGCTCGTCGAAGTTGTCGACGTCGATCTCGAGGAACTTGCGATCGGCCACCGGGGCCAGCGGCTCGGAAGGCTTGCCGGACAGATCCGCCATCACGCCCATCACGAACGGGATCTGCATTTTCTTGTTCGACCCGTACAGCTCGACGTCGTACTCGATCTGCACGCGCGGCGCACGGTTGCGCGCGATGAATTTCTGGCTGCTTCCTGACATGGCGGGGTTCTCCTTGGAAATACTTGTGGCGTGAAATCAATCCGACGAGGGCTCTTCGAGCGATATGCCGCCCAGCATCTCGATGCGATCTTTGGAATCGGGCATCAATTCCTTGACGATCGCGTTGAAATCCATCTGAAGCAGCTTGATGGCTCGATCGACGAACATCGGCGCCGGACTGCTCGGCTCGGCCTTGCGAAGGAACTCCGCCACTTGCTGCAGGATTCTCACCGCATCCGCGCGCGATGCCAAGCCGCCAGAACGGGAGGGTTTCCCCGCGGCCGAGCCTGCCCCGGCGGCGGCGCTTTCGTCGGCCGCCCCGTCGCCGTCGACGGCCGCCGTGACGGCGGCCTCTTCGGCATCCGCCGCGGCGGAGAACTCGCCCACGCGCCGCAGCGTCTGCTGCAGGGTGTCGAGGGACGGCCGCTGGCCGCTGCGGTCATGGAACAGCTTCGTGAGCGCCTGCAACGACGCCATGCCGATGGCGACGCCTTCGCGCTTCTCGCGATTGGCTTGCGGATCGCCCCGCTTCCACGCGCCGGCGATCAGCGCGGACGTCGGTGCGGCCTGGCCCGCAGGCGGCTGCAGGCGGCCCAGCACGTATTCCAGGTCGCGCACCGTGTAGCGACCGACTTCGCGCGATTCGGCGATCGCCGCGCCGCGCAGCGCGCGCAGCATGCTCTCGGCGCTGGCCGACCCGTACGATTGCGCCGGATCGGGCGACAGGTTGGCGAGCACGTTCAGGCGTTCGATGGGATCGTCGCCCTCGTCGCGATCCAGCGGCGGATAGACGGTCTCCCAGAAATTCTCGACCAGCGTGGCGATCAGCTTCAGGCCGTCGGCCAGGCCCGGCAATCCGCGGTTCGCGAGCTCGGCGCGCGTGAGCCAGGCGGCGACCCGAAGATCCTTGGTCTTGCCGAGGAGCTCGGTGGCCATCGCCCCCACCTTGCGCCAATTCGGTTCTTCGGCACCGATGAGCTCCTGGGTCTTCGGATCGATCACGCCGGGCGTGCCCGCCGCGAAACGCTCGAGTTCGGCCACGCTGGAATATTCCAGATCCGGGCCCGCCGGTTCGGCATCGTCAATGGGACGCGAGAGAGCGTCGATATCGAGCACTATGGGGTTTCTCCGAAGCTGGTGCCGTGAACGAACGGTCGAGCTCAAAAGCTCGTAGTGTATGCCGGCCGATGCGCCGAAGCGCTTTTCCGACCTTGCAGGAATGGTGTCGCCGCCGCCGCGCGAACGGGTCTGCGGACGGCTTGGCGAGGTCGCCCGGGCCGGGCGAGCGCGGCCTGCGGAAGCCCGGAACTCTCGGCCGCCCTCAGCGCCCGGGGCGACGGCACCCCGTCACGGGCCCGGCAGCCCACCCATCGGCGACGCAGGGGTCGGCGGCGCGACGAGCCCGGCGAACGCGTCCGGCGCCGGCAAGGCCGCGAAGCTGAGGCCGGTCGCCCCGATCGACTCCGAACCGAGCGTGTAGAGATGGAAGGCCGCGCGCGCGCCGTCGATGGCGGCCGCCGGCTCCGCGCACCCCACCTCGCCCGGCGGCGCCAGCGCCTTCATCGCGGCGTCGAAGTCGTCGAGGGCGCATGCGGGATCGAGGGCGCTCAATGCGGCG
>JBEVLR010000232.1:0-5800 GCA_040509075.1 Burkholderiaceae bacterium
GCCGCGCTCCCGGCGGCGCATGTTCGGGCCGGCACTGGCGCAACAGCAGGTCATGGTCCGGATCGTCGAGATCGACCAGCCGGTCGACCGCCGAGATCCGGATGTCGATGGCCGTTTGTTGACGTTCGAACGTCGGCAGCCGAGGCAGCAGCCACAGCGACGCGAATGACGGGAACGTGGACAAGCTCACTTGCGCGCGGCCGCGTTGTTGGCGGATCTGGCGCACGGCGCCGTCGATGCGGCCCAGCGCCGGCGTGATCGCCCGCAGCAGCAGTTGGCCGGCCTGGGTCAGCTCGACCCGGCGCACGCCGCGCGTGAACAGCGGTGCGCCGAGCTCCTCTTCGAGGCTCTTGATCTGGCGGCTGACCGCGGATTGGGTCACGTGCAGCTCCTCGGCCGCCGCACCGAAGCCGGCGCGGCGCGCCACGGCCTCGAAGCTGCGCAGGTGGTCGAGGACGAGGGGACGGCGGCGGGCGAGGTTCATGAACCCGGGTTCCCCGCCGGCGAGGCCTTTTTCGCCGCGACCCTCCTCGGCGCGCCGCCGTCGGCGGAGCGGCGCTTCTTGCCCGATGCCGCCGTGGCGGCCGACACCGCGCGGCGCGACCACGGCAACATCTGGGTTTTCGATTCCATGGCCTCTTCCGGCGCCGTGTAGTAGCCCAGCGAGCTCTTGGCGCCGTCTTTGCGCATATAGGTGAAGGGCCTGCAGCCGGCGTCTTCGAACGCGGCGCGGCTCGAGTCGTCCACTTTCAAGTACAGCGTGTCGCGCAACAGCAGGGCGACGCACAGGCCGTCCACGTAGAGCCCGAATCCGCCGAACATCCGGCGCGCGCGCGTCGCGCCCAAGGGGGACAGCAGTTCGAGACAGTGTTCGACCAGGCCGGAGTCTTTCATCGTGCGGTGGCGCGGCGGCTCGGTGCCGCCGCCGTTCGGGTTCGTGGCGGGAGTTTAGTGGCAGGGCGGTCGTGGCGGCATCCCGAGCGGCGTCGATGTCCATGCGCCGCGGCCCGCCATTTGCACGATGCCGGCGCGCCCCGCACAATCGCCGGATGACGACGCCTCCCTGGAAGTTCTCGCTCGAGCCCGCCCGCGACAAGCCCACGCTGCGCCGTCAGTTGAAGGCCGAACGCCTCGCCATGGGCGATCGCCACCAGCGTTCCGTCCACCTCCAGGAAGTGCTGCGGGTCTGGCTCGTGACCCGGCCCGAAACCTCGATCGGCGCTTATTGGCCGATCAAGGGCGAGTTCGACGCGATGCCGGCGTTGTTCCGCTGGACGGAAGGCGAAGCCTACGGACGCTTGATCGGCCTGCCGGTGATCGATCGCGAGACCAGGCAGATCGACTTCCACGTCTGGTATCCGGGTTGCCCGATGGAGGACGACGCCTACGGCATCCCGAAGCCGAAAGGCACCGACAAGTTCGAGCCCGAGCTTCTGCTGGTGCCCTGCATCGGTTTCGGCGACGGCGGCGTGCGCCTGGGCTACGGCGGCGGTTTCTACGATCGCACGCTGGCCGCGCTGGAGCCGCGGCCCTACACGGTCGGCATCGGCTACGCGCACGGCTATGTGCCCTGGCTCGAGGCCGAGGCGCACGACATGCCGCTCGACGCGATGATCACCGAGGACGGCGTGTTTTGGCAGCGCGAATAGCCCGCCCGGGGCGCGGGCCGGCTCGCGCCGCCGGCGTTGCGGGAAGAATGCCCTGACGGGGAACTGTCGTGGCGCGCGGACGGCGTTCGAGCCGCGCGCCGTCAGCGGCCCAGCAGCGCGGCGCCGAGCGCCTCGGCGGTCTCGATGCCGTCCACGCCCGCCGACATGATCCCGCCGGCGTAACCCGCACCTTCGCCGGCCGGATAGAGCCCACGCACGTTGAGGCTCTGGTGATCCTTGCCGCGCGGAATGCGCAGCGGCGACGACGTGCGCGTTTCGACGCCCGTGAGCACGGCGTCGGGCATCGAGAAGCCGGCGATCTGGCGCTCGAACGCGGGCAGCGCCTCGCGGATCGCGTCGAGTGCGGCATCGGGCAGGCTGCCGCGGCCGGGCTCGGCGAGATCGGTGAGGCGCACGCCGGGGGTGTACGACGGCTGCACGCTTCCGAAAGCGCTCGAGCGCTGGCGTTTGATGAAATCGCCCACCAGCGCGCCTGGCGCGTGATAGTCGCCGCCGCCGAGCTCGTAGGCCCGCGATTCCCAGAAGCGCTGGAACGCGATGCCGTCGAGCGGGCTCACCGCGGTGCCGTCGCTGCCGGGACGGCGATAGTCTTCCGGCGCGATGCCGACGACGATGCCCGCGTTCGCGTTGCGCTCGTTGCGGGAGTACTGGCTCATGCCGTTCGTGACCACGCGCCCCGGCTCGGACGTCGCCGCCACCACCGTGCCGCCCGGGCACATGCAGAAGCTGTAGACGGATCGCTTGTTGCTCGCGTGGTGCACGAGCTTGTAATCGGCCGCGCCGAGGACCCGGTTGCCCGCGTTCGGGCCGAAGCGGGCGCGGTCGATCAGGCTTTGCGGATGTTCGATGCGAAAGCCGATCGAGAACGGCTTGGCTTCCATGCGCACGCCGCGTTCGTGCAGCATCGCGAAGGTGTCGCGCGCGCTGTGGCCGAGCGCCAGCACCACCTGATCGGCGCGCAGCTGTTCGCCGGACGCCAACGTCAAGCCGCGCACGTGCCGCGCGTCGCCGCGGTCTTCGATCAGCAAGTCGACGACGCGCTGCCCGAAACGGACATCGCCGCCGAGCGCGACAATGTCGGCGCGCATCTTCTCCACCACGCCGACGAGCCGGAACGTGCCGATGTGCGGTTTCGCGACGAACCCGATCTCGTCCGGCGCGCCCGCCCGGATGAATTCGGCCAGGACTTTGCGGGTCAGGTGGCGCGGGTCGCTGATCTGGCTCCACAGCTTTCCGTCCGAGAACGTGCCCGCGCCGCCTTCGCCGAACTGCACGTTCGACTCCGGATCCAGCCGTCCCTGGCGCCACAGCGACCACGTGTCTTTCGTGCGTTGCCGCACTTCCTTGCCGCGTTCGAGCACGATCGGGCGCAATCCCATCTGCGCGAGGATCAGGGCCGCGAAGATGCCGCACGGGCCGAAGCCGACGACGATCGGACGCGTGGGCGGCGAACGCGTGCCGCCGCGTTCGTAGAAGCCCGCCGGCGCTTGCGCGACGAAACGGTAACGGGCGTCGGGCGAAGGGTGCACGTGCGGATCGCCGGCCAGGCGCGCGAGCACCTCCGATTCTTCGATCGCGAGCGTGCAGTCGACGATGTAGATCAGCGCGATGGCCGATTTCTTGCGCGCGTCATGAGCGCGCCTGAAGACGGTGAACGCCGTCAGTTCCTCATCGCGCAGGCCCAGGCGCGCCACCACCGCCTGACGCAGCGCATCGTCGGCATGGTCGAGCGGCAGACGCAGTTCGGTGAGTCGGAGCATGGAGGGCGGGCGCGGGAGGAGCGTTCCGCGGCCGACGCCGCGCCGGGGGCGACGGACGAAAGGAGCCGGCAGGCTCCTCGGATCGTCGCGGGGGGCCGGATCACGAACGGCGCGCCGCAGGGCGTGTCGGATCCGGCGGGCGTTGAAGCGACGCCCGTTGAAGCGACGTCCTAAACGCGGCGGCCGTCTTGAACGGCGCGGTCAGCCTTGGCGCGCGCGTTTGCCTGGATTTTTCTTGCTGCGCGTGTGCGCACCGCGCTCGAGGCTCAATTTCTGGCCCTTGCCGGTGGTGGCGGTCACGCCCTTCGGAAGCGTCGGACGTGGGGTGGCCTTGCGGTCGGCTTCGGTAACGATCTTGTTGCCCATGATTGGATCCGGTCTTGAATGCTTTGAAAAAGGGTCAAACCCGTCATTAGGCCACAAACGGCTGGAAAAAGCATCTTTTCGGGTGGCCGCCGCCGGGGAGACCGGCACCGGGCATGTCGCCTGCTGATGAGCTCGGCAGGCGCGGCCGACTCGCCGGGCCCCAATAAAACGTTACGAATCTCGCGTCAACGCGACGTTTCCGGGGGGCGTTGGAAGGCTGTGCTCATCGTCGCACGGTCTGTCGTGCAACCCGCCGCGCGTGAGTCCCGCCAGCATGGCTTCAGAAGGAACGACATCATGAACAAGCCTCTCTTCCACTTTGCCGCCGCCGCGGCTTTCGCCGCCGCGGCCGGGGCCGCTCACGCGCAGGTCGGCATCGGTGCGAGCGTCAACATCACCGCTCCGGGCGTCTACGGCCGCGTCGACCTCGGGCCGCCGGGGCCCGCGTACGCGCCGCCGGCGCTGGTGTATCCGCAGCCGGTCGTGATCGCGCCGTCGCCGGTGGCGGTCTACCAGCGCCCGGTCTACTTGTACGTGCCGGAAGCTTACACGCACGACTGGCGCCGTCATTGCGCCGCCTACGGCGCCTGCGGCCAGCCGGTGTACTTCGTGCGCGAGCAGTGGGTGCGCGACCGCTATGTGCAATACCATCCCCACGACCATCGCTTCGAGCACGGCCCCCACGGCGATTGGCATGACCACGGTCCTCGCGGCGATGACCGCGGCCATGATCACGATCACGATCATGGCTATGATCGCGGCCACGACCATCGCTGATCGGCGATCGCGCCTGAGATGAAGGGCGCGATGCGGCGCGGCGGCGGTCGCCGCGCCGTGGCCATCCGATCGTCTCCGCCGCGCCGGCCCGTCGCCGGGCTTCGGCGCTTGGAGGCGGCATCCGCCCTCGCGTTTGCGCGCGTCGCGGCGATCGATTAAAAGCACGTCCGGGAGTCGCGTCCGCTTTCCGGGCGGGGCGGGAGGCTTCACGGACGAAATCATGGATGAAAAGACGGGCGCGCGGCCCGTGACCAGGCCGAAGATCCGCCGGCGACGGAGCGCGGTGCCGGCCGCCTACCGGCGCCGCGCCTGGGGGGGCGCGGCCGCGCTGGTGGCGTTCATGGCGCTGTATGCCGCGTCCGCAGGCTGGTTGGTGCGCACCGCGTGGCGGTTGGGATCCGCCGGCAGCGGCGGCGGTGCCGGCGCGAGCGCTTTCCACCTGGTCGCCGCGGCCAGCGCCGCATTCTTCGCGGTTTGCATGATCAAGGCCGCTTTCTTCGTGCGGCCCGGCCGGCGCGACGGCTGCGTGGAGCTGAAGCCGCTCGATCATCCGCACCTCTTCCAGTTCCTGCACAAGCTCGCCGATCAGGCCGGCGCGCCGCGTCCGTGCAGAGTCTACGTGTCGGCGCGCGTCGATGCCGCCTTGTTCTACGACCTCTCGCTGTTGAACCTGCTGCGGCCCGTGCGCCGGAACCTCGAGATCGGCTTGGGCCTGGTCAACGCGGTCATGCTCAGCGAATTGCGCGCCGTGCTCGCGCACGAGTTCGGGCATTTCTCGCCGCGCCCGACGGCCGTCGGGCGATGGGTCTACGTCGCGCGCCAGGTCGGCGCCGGGCTCGTGGCGCACCGCGGCCGGCTCGACGCCGTGCTGTCCGCGCTGGCGGGCGGCGATCCGCGCGTCGCTTGGTTGGGCTGGCCGCCCCGGGCGGCGGCGTGGGCGATCCGCTCGCTGCTCGAAGCCGCGTTCCGCGGCGTGTTGGCGACCCAGCGCGCGCTGGCGCGCGAGATGGAGCTGCAGGCCGATCTCGTCGCGGTCGGCCTGACCGGCAGCGATGCGCTGATCCATGCGCTGTGGAAGATCGAGGCGGCCGATGACGCGTTCGACCGCACGATGCGCTTCGCGCAGGCCGAGAAGGCGCGCGGCGCCGCACCGCGCGATTTCTTCGCGGTGCAGCGCCATTTGACGCTGCGCATGGCCGCTGCGCTCGATGATCCGACGTATGGCCG
>JBEVLR010000233.1:0-5320 GCA_040509075.1 Burkholderiaceae bacterium
TGATCGGCGCTTTCGAAACGTCAAGGAGACTCTCCGATGATTTCCTGCCCGAAAAACGTTCGCCGCCCGCCGCTGGCCGTCGTCGCCGCGTTGGCCGCCGGGTTCGCGGCCGGCGCGCAGGCGGACGATTCCGCCGCGCTCGCCGCCGCCGCCAAGCAGCCCGGCGCGATCGTGACCTCGAGCGGACTGGTCTACCAATCGATCAAAGCCGGCACCGGCGCGAGCCCGTCCGCCGGCGACACGGTGAAGGCCAACTACCGCGGCACCTTCGTCGACGGCAAGGAATTCGACAGCTCGGCCAAGCACGGCGGCCCGATCGAATTCCCGCTGAACCGGGTGATCCCGTGCTGGACGGAGGGCGTGCAGAAGATGAAAGTCGGCGGCAAGGCCAAGTTCACGTGCCCGTCGGCCATCGCTTACGGATCGAGCGGCGCCGGCGGCAGCTTGATCCCGCCGAATTCGACGCTCCAGTTCGACGTCGAGCTGTTGGCGGTCAACGGCAAATAGGCTCGCGGCCGCGCCGCGCCGCGGGCGGGTCCCGCATGGATTTCGAGGTCGCCGTGGTGGCCGTCGGCTCAGGCGGCGGCTCGGTGGCCTGCGGGCCGGGCGCGGCTGAGAGGGCATGCCGGCGGGCCGTCCGCGGGCAAGCGCGCCGCCGGCTCGATTTCCGCCGCGGCGGCCGATGCTCCCCGGGATCGGTCCTCGACCCGTCAAGGCCGCACGCTTTGGCGGGCCCCGACGCGCCAGCTCGGCGCGATCTGTCCGGCGCGCCCTGTCCCCGGGGCGGACACGCTTCCATTCGCATATCCGCACATGCCTTCGCATGACGGCGGCCCGAACGCGCGGCAAACCGAACAATCAATCCCCGCCGCGACCCGCGTCTCGACACCCGAACACGTCGACGTCAAAAGAAGGAGCCGAGCATGGGATCGAAATCTCGCTTGCATTTCCTGTTGAACGACCTCCAATCGCCGATCAACATCGGCCAATGCCTGCGCGCCGCGGAAACTTACGGCATCGACCTGCACATCCACGACCCGCGAAAGATCACGGCCGACGCCGACATGCTCCGCACCATCTCCGATTTTTCATGCGGCGCATGGGAGCGGCGCGCATTCCGCGGCGTCAACGGCGCCGCGGCGTTCCTGCGCAGCCATCCAGGCCGGGTGGTGGCCACTTGCCTGTGCCCGACCGCCGTCCGGCTTCCGGCGTTCCGGTTCGAGCCGGACGACATGGTGGTCTTCGGCAACGAATACGACGGGCTGGGGCCGGACATCCTCGACCTCGCCGACGAAAAACTCTACGTCCCGATGCCGGCCGCGTGCCTGCCGAAGCCGCGCTCCGGCAAACCGATCGACCCGAGCCGCACCCACGGCGTCCAACGAAACGGCCTCCCCAACCTGAACGTCGCCGTCACCGCGGGCATCATCGCCTACGCCCACGCCTGCTGGGCCGAAGACGCCGTCCACGCGCGGCGCCCCTCCATGCGGGAGCCGGCGCTGTCATGAGCGCCGCCCGGCCGACCGAAGGCGCTCGCACCGCAGTGCGCAGCACGGAGGTATTCCAATGAGCGCCGCCCGGCCGCCCGAAGGCACTCGCACCGCAGCGCGCAGCGCGGAGGTATTCCAATGAGCGCCGATCCCATCCGCGACTCCGGCAAATTCCTGGGCATCCCCGGCGACATGGGCGAGGAGATGCGCTTCTCGATGGAGCCGATCGTGCGGCGATGCGATCAATCGGTGTTCGCCTACGAGTTGCTGTACCGGGGCCCGCTGCCCCGGGAATTCAAAGACATCGATGCCCGGTTGGTGGACTACCTCGGTTCCGCGCGCGCGGGCTTGCCCACGCTGTTCGTCAACCTCAGCAACGACACCTTGGCCACCGCTTGCGACGATTCGCTGGTTCGGGCGTCGCGCCACGCCGACGTCTACTTCGAGCTGAGCGAGCGACGCATGGCGCCGTCGGTCTTCGAACGGATCACCCGACGGGTCGACGCCCTGTCGCGGCGCGGGGTGCGCTTCGCCCTCGACGATTTCGGCTCGGGGCACGACGGCTTGTCGCGGCTCATGGCGATGGACTGCGTCTCGGTCATCAAGCTCGACGGCGCGCTGATCGAACGCGCCCGCAGCCGCCCTCGCGCGGCGCAGATGCTGCGCGCGCTCTGCCGCACCTGGCGCGCCTCGGGCATCCGCACGGTCGCCGAATGCATCGAGGGCGCCGGCCAACTGCAGATCGCCGACTATCTCGACGTCGACATGCTGCAGGGGCACCTGCTGAATTCGGCCTCCAAGTCGGGCGCGCGGCGCCTGCCCGCGCATTCGGCGTGAGCGCGCGCCGGCCCGGGCCTAGCGCGCGGCCCGCGGCGCGGCCGCCGGCGCGTCGGCCCGCTGCCGCGGCGCCTCCTCGTCCGCCTCCTCGCCGAGGAAGCCGCCGCTCTGGTGGGTCCACAGCCGGGCGTAGAGGCCGCCCTTGGCGAGCAGGCTGCGGTGGTCGCCCTCCTCCACGATGCGGCCCTTGTCGAGGACGACGAGGCGGTCCATCGCGGCGATGGTGGACAGCCGGTGCGCGATCGCGATCACCGTCTTGCCCTCCATCAGCGCGTAGAGGCTGGCCTGGATCGCGGCTTCGACTTCGGAATCGAGCGCGCTGGTGGCTTCGTCCAGCAACAGGATCGGCGCGTCCTTGAGCATCACGCGGGCGATGGCGATGCGCTGGCGCTGGCCGCCCGATAGCTTCACGCCGCGCTCGCCGACGTGCGCGTCGTAGCCCGTGCGGCCTTTTGCATCGGCCAGCGCGCCGATGAAATCGGCCGCCTCGGCGCGGCGCGCGGCGGCGACCATCTCGCCGTCGCCGGCGTCGGGACGGCCGTACAGGATGTTGTCGCGCACCGACCGGTGCAGCAGCGACGTGTCCTGCGTGACCATGCCGACATGCCGGCGCAAGCTGTCCTGCGTGACCCCGGCGATGTCCTGGCCGTCGATCAGCACACGGCCCGATTCGATGTCGTAGAAGCGCAGCAGCAGGTTGACCAGCGTCGACTTGCCGGCCCCCGAACGGCCGACCAGGCCGATCTTCTCGCCCGGCCGGATCGTCAACGAGAAGCGTTCGATCACGCGGCGCCCGCCGCCGTACGAGAACCCGACGTCGTCGAACGCGACTTCGCCGCGCGGAACGACGAGCTCGGCGGCGCCGGGCGCGTCATTGATCGAGTGCGCGCGCGACAGCGTCCGCATGCCGTCGGTGACGGTGCCGACGTTTTCGAACAAGCCGGCCATCTCCCACATGATCCAGTGCGAGATGCCGTTCAGGCGCAGCGCCAGCGCCGTCGACGCGGCGACCGCGCCGACGCCGACCTGCCCTCGCATCCACAGCCACAGCGCGACGCCGCAGGTGCTCGTGATCAACGCCATGCTGAGCGCGTGGTTCACGAGTTCGATGCCGGTGATGTAGCGGCCCTGGGCATACGCGGTCGCCATGAACTCGCGCATCGCGTCGCGCGCGTGGCCCGCCTCGCGGCGCGCATGCGAGAACAGCTTGACGGTGGCGATGTTGGCGTACGCATCGGTGATGCGGCCCGTCATGAGCGAACGGGCGTCGGCCTGGGCGGCGCCGACCTTGCCCAGGCGCGGCACGAACCAGCGCAGCGCGGCGCCGTAGAGGACGAGCCAGCCGAGGAACGGCAGCAGCAGCCAACGGTTGAAGTCGCCGACCACCGCGACCATCGTCGCGAAGTAGATGACGACGAAGACCAGGATGTCGGTCAGGGTGATCAGGACATCGCGCACCGCGAGCGCGGTCTGCATGACCTTCGCGGCCACGCGGCCGGCGAACTCGTCCTGGTAGAAGCCCATGCCCTGCGCCAGCATCATCCGGTGGAAGTTCCAGCGCAGCCGCATCGGGAAATTGGCGAAGATCGCCTGGTACTTCAGGTTCACCTGCAGCAGCACCAGGAGCGGGCTGAGCGACAGGATCGCCCCGAACAGGATCAGGCTGCCCCGCTCCTTCTGCCACAGCTGCGCCGGCTCGACGCGGCTCAGCCAGTCGACGACGCGTCCCAGGAACGCGAACAGCAGCGCTTCGAACATGCCGATCACCGCGGTCAGCGACATCATCGCGAACACGAAACGGCGCGCGCCCGCGGAGCATGCCCAGACGAACGGCACGAGCCGGTCCGGCGGCGCCGCGACGGCCTCTTCAGGATAGGGATCGATCCGCTTTTCGAAATAGGCCAACAAGGCGATTCCCCCGGATGCCGCTGCCGCGCGGCCCTACAGCTGCTGCGCCCGGAAAGTGTTGCACTGGTCCATCCGGCCCGAGTCGAACCCCCGCTTGAACCAGTTCACGCGCTGCGCGCCGCTGCCGTGCGTGAACGTCTCCGGAACGACGGTGCCGCGCGCCTTGCGCTGCAGCGTGTCGTCGCCGATCTGCGACGCCGCGTTGAGCGCGCTTTCGATGTCGCCCGGC
Organism: Burkholderiaceae bacterium; assembly: GCA_040509075.1. GTDB lineage: Bacteria > Pseudomonadota > Gammaproteobacteria > Burkholderiales > Burkholderiaceae_C > Scleromatobacter. The sequence goes on from JBEVLR010000233.1 coordinate 4,465, forward strand.
TCCAGGATCCGCTTGGTCTGCTGCGCATGGTTGGCCCAGACGCCCGCGAAGCAGTCGGCCTGCAGCTCCAGCCGCACCGACAACGCGTTCGACCGCACGCGGTCGGCCCGGCGCCGCAGCGCGTCGACCCTGTCGGAGACGCCCAGCAGCTTCTGCACGTGATGGCCCACCTCGTGCGCGATCACGTAGGCCTCCGCGAACTGGCCGGGCGCGCCGAGCTTGGTGCGCAGCAGATCGTAGAAGCTCAGGTCGATGTAGACCTTCTCGTCGATCGGGCAGTAGAACGGCCCCATCGCCGCCTGGCCCTGGCCGCAGGCCGTCGGGGTCGCGTTGCGGAACAGCACCAGCTTCGGATCGCGGTAGGCCGCGCCGCGCGACTGGAAGATCGGCGTCCAGACGTCCTCGGTGTCGGCCAGCACCGTGGACACGAACGCTTTCATCTTGTCGTCCTGCGTCGGGCGGGGGCGCGCCGCCTGCGGGCCGGCGGGGGCCGCCGGCGCGCTGCGCTGGATCGGCGCGCCGCCGCCGCTGAGCAGGCCGAGGATCGTCAGCGGGTTGACGCCCAGCACCCAACCGCCGATCAGCGCGACCGCGATCGCCCCGATTCCGATGTGCCGCACGCCGAAGCCCCCGAAGCCAAGACCGCCGCCGTCCTGGTCGCGCCGGTCCTCGACGTTGTCGCTTTCGCGCTGGCCTTCCCATTTCATGTCCGATGCTCCTCCGCAAGGGCCCGCACGCCTGGCGCGACAGCCGCGCGGCCGCGGCGCACCCGGCCCCGACGCGCATTGTCGACGATGGGGAGCGGCAATCGGAACCCGGCTTCGCGGGCCGAAAAAAAGACCCGGAGCGGATCGCG